>JAHDFB010000007.1:52350-81213 GCA_020628475.1 Saprospiraceae bacterium
AAGGAAAAGGACTTTGAATAACTCGTGTCCACCGTACTGAAATCAGGATCTTCGCAAAAAAGATTCAATTCGATTTCATAGAGTTGAAAATCATCGGGACTGGTGAAATCAATCCAACTGACATCAATCGAATGTGTAGTATTCGATGTGATTTGAATATTGAATGGAGCAAAACATGCACTTGAATGGAAGCTAGCAAATGCCAAGCTATGTAAACTACATAACGCAATTATTAAGGCAATACATTGGTTCATTCTCACGCTTCTCATATTCCCATTCTTCATATATAAAGTTATTATATATGATTTGAAATCACAAGATATGCAAGGATTATTATCTACTGATTTAGCAGTGCTATGAATACATGAAAGCGGCCCGGTAAATGCCGCTTTTAATCTTAGACTACCAAGTTTATCATCCTACCAGGAACGACTATGATCTTTTTAGGCGTTTTTCCTTCAAGATATTTATCAATTCCATCCACTTGAAGCACTAGTTCCATGATGTCCTCACGACTTGCCGAAGAAGCGAATGTAGCTTCTAACCGTTTCTTGCCGTTAAAACATATCGGATAAGTAACTTCATCTTCCACTAACTTAGATGCATCGAAGATCGGATATGATGCCTGATGTACACTTGTTTGATGCCCTAATTTTTCCCAGAGCTCTTCAGAAATAAATGGAGCGAATGGAGCGATCAATAAACAAAGTGGTTCTAGAATTTCTCGCTTCGAACATTGGAGCTTTTTTAATTCGTTGACGGCAACCATGAAACTACTGACACAGGTGTTGAAACCGAAGTTTTTAATATCTTCTGTTACTTTTTTGATGGTTTTGTGAAGAATTTTTAATTCTGCCTTTGAAGCCGCTTGTTCGTCGATGCTCCAATTATTATCAACGCTGTGATACAAGGACCACAATCTTCGTAAAAATTTCGAAACACCATCAATACCATTGGTATCCCAAGGTTTGGATTGTTCCACTGGGCCCAAGAACATTTCATACATTCTGAAACAATCGGCACCATATTTTGCGACGACATCATCTGGATTAATTACGTTGAAGTAACGCTTGGACATTTTTCCAACCTCAGATTTTGTCAACATTCGGAAGTTTTCAGCAGTGGCCCCATTGTCGAAGTTTCCTTGCTGATAACTACCAGTTTTACAGCTAAATTTCGCCTCCTTGAATTCAGATCGCCAAGCTAAAAATTGATCTATACAAGCTTGATCCATATAAGAATCATTGGATCCGTATTCTTTGATATATTCGATATAAACGGAAATTTTCACATAATCATCTTCTTGGTATTGATCGGTCAGATCAGCACTGATGAAATGTGCAATGCCATTTTCTTTTTCTTTGAGCATGTACAATGATTCAATGACTCCTTGAATCATACCTTGATTAATCAAGCGTTTGAAAGGCTCATTTGTAGGAACGAGGCCAAGATCGTACAAAAACTTGTGCCAAAATCGGCTGTACATCAGGTGCCCTACGGCATGTTCTGTTCCACCCACATATAAATCAACATCTTGCCAATATTCCAATGCTTCTTTAGATGCGAAGGCTTCCTGATTGTTGGGATCCATATATCGTAAAAAGTACCAAGATGATCCAGCAAAACCAGGCATTGTATCCGTTTCTCTGGTTAAGCCTTCATGTTGAACCCAATTATCCAATCGCGCCAATGGAGACTTTCCACCTGCGGTTGGTTTGAAATTGTCTAGAGCTGGTAATTCAAGAGGTAAATCTTCTGCTTTTGCCGGATGAATCAGTCCTTGATCATCATAACTAATTGGAAAAGGCTCCCCCCAATATCGCTGTCTGGAATAATTGGCATCGCGTAGCTTGAAATTAATTTTACGAGTTCCAATTCCTTTTTCTTCAACCGCATCAATGGCCTTCTTAATGGCCTCTTTTACTTCAAGTCCATTTAAGAAATCCGAATTGATTAAAACGCCTTTCTTATCACTACTACTGGCACCTTCATGCATGGATTTATCAACTACCGGAATAATTTCAAGACCCATTTTTTCGGCAAATAATTGATCGCGATCGTCGTCGCTTGGCACCGCCATAATAGCGCCGCTACCATAATCTTTCAAGACATATTCACTAATCCAAATGGGTAGTTTTTTACCAGAAAAAGGATGTAATGCATAGGCTCCGGTGAAGGCTCCGGTGACTTCTTTGGCCGAGGCCATTCTGTCCTTTTCCGATTTATTCGAAACGTATTCAATATAGCTTTGTACCTCTTCTTTTTGAGCTGCCGTTGTGATGGATTGAACAATGTCCAATTCTGGAGCGATCACCATAAAAGTGGCACCAAAGATTGTGTCAGGACGTGTAGTAAATACTTCTAAAGCCTCTTGATGTTGGTCAATGGGAAAGAATATTTGAGCGCCTTCTGATTTTCCAATCCAGTTTCGTTGCATCGCCTTTAGCGCTTCCGACCATTCCAAATTATCCAATGAATTCAATAATCGGTCTGCATAGGCAGTGATTCTTAACGACCATTGCATCATGGCTTTTTTCTCAACCGGAAATCCGCCACGTTCAGAAAATCCATCTTTTACCTCATCATTTGCCAATACTGTCCCCAATTCTTCACACCAATTTACATATGAGATCTTGCGGAATGCCAATCGGTAATTCATGATAAAGTCTTCTTGCTCTTTGGGCGAAAGCCCCTTCCAATCACTGCTAGAGATGGCTTGCTCCTCACCACAAAAGGCTTCTAATTGCTCTGTTCCATGGAGTTCTAAATGTTGCTTTAATCCGTCTATGTGCTTTGCCTTATCTTCAGACAAATCATAATAAGCATCGTATAATTTTAAAAAAATGGATTGTGTCCATTTGTAGAATGATGGATCACTCGTGTTAACAGAACGAGACCAATCATAATTAAATCCGATGTTATTTAATTGATTTTTATACATTTCTAGATTCTTCGCCGTAGAATCTGCCGGATGTACACCGGTTTGGATAGCATATTGCTCTGCAGGAAGTCCAAATGCATCAAATCCCATAGGGTGCAAGACATTGAATCCTTGCATTTTCTTAAATCTAGAGTAGATATCGGAAGCTATATATCCGAGTGGGTGTCCCACGTGTAATCCTGATCCCGAAGGATAAGGAAACATGTCTAGAACATAGAATTTTTCCTTGGTAGAATTATTGTCTACCTTGTTGACAGCATGATCTTTCCAAAATTGCTTCCACTTTTTTTCAATATCACTCGGTATAAAATCCATTGTATATGCGTTTTCAGGCTAATTAGCCTACTTTTTCTTGTTAATGATGATTCTCTTGGTCCATCTTAACGGGCCATTTGAAATGCTTGCAAAAGTATTGATAAATATTGTTGATTTTGCCTCTTTTATAAAGAAATAAACAACATTTTGAGGAATCCTAAAAAGGATAATTCAAACCAAAGGTGAAATTAGTGTCGAAAAGATAATCTGTAGTAAATTCAGGGCGAATCCAATAGTTTCCAGTATCTGGATGTCGGAAAGGATAGCGCATTTTCTGACCAAAATCGAATCGAAGAATAATGAAGTCTAGGTTAATTCGTACACCAATACCGTAATTCAAGGCAATTTGATTGTAAAATTCATTCCAGAAGAATTGAGAGCCAGGTCGATCGACATCATCTTGTAAGGTCCAAACATTTCCTGCATCTATAAATGCAGCTCCCTCGAAAACATAATAAATTGGGAAACGATATTCTATATTTGCTTCCAAGGCGACGTCTCCTGTTTGATAAAAGATACTATCCATTTTAATAAAGGTCTCTGAATAGGCTCCCGGTCCTAATTCACGGGTGTTCCAACCTCTCAAACTGTTTCCGCCCCCCACATAAAATTGTTTAATAAAAGGTATAACGGCATCTTGTCCAAAAGCTTTGGCTACGCCACCACGAAGTCGACCGGCTATTCGATGATCACGATACAATCGCTGCTCCGCATGGATATCTAAATCCACGAGTAGATACTTGGAAAATCGGAATTGATTCCCTGAATTGAGTGTAATCGACCATTCTTGAGGAGGTAAATTGGCCCACTGTCGACCAGCGTTATAAAAATAGTTGAGTGCTGCGATTTCCAGACCACTTTGTTCTATTCTAAAGTTGGCTCCCCAAGAAAATCCATTAGCAAACACTGGATTGTCTACTCGATATTCAAATTCTTGCAACAAGAATCCAGTAATAAGAGATGGCTCCAGACTTCGTTCCAGTAATTTATTGTCTTCTATAAATGGATTCTCTGGGTCTATTCGAGTTGATATACTATTGATGTTAATCAATGTATACAACATTTTAATTTTGGATTCGGGACTATATTCATATAGAAAATCACCTTGAATACTGTGTAATAAATAGAGGCCAAAAAAGGATTCAAATTTGTAGTTTAATTCCATGTCCGTCGTGGAATTATTGTAGAATTTGTTGTATAGTCTTGGACCGAGCAATCCCGTTTTACGTGCCAACCAAACATGTTTCAATGGATCAATCACCGTAGGGTAGGTAAGCCCTGTTTCTATTTTGGACGAGAAATTTTGAAGAAGTTGGGAATTGATCTGTGTTTCTGCCAGCACCTCCGCACCTAATCGAAACTTTTCACCACCACCGAATGCATTGGCATTATTGACTGAACCCGCTAGACCGACACCGACCCGCTGAAGTCCGTTCACAAAATAACTATAAAACAAATCCGCCGAGCCTTCCAATGCCCAAGGATCAGATATAGGCGTCAACTGAATCGAATAGTCAATTATAGTATCTGCCAATGGTGAAATAGATGAGGTTATGTTGATATATCGAAATGTGCCCAGGTTAGCCAAGGCGGAATAACTGTTGTCCAAATTACTCTTTCGAAATACATCTCCTTTCCTAAATTGAATGGAACGCCCTAATGTACTTGGCTTTACAAAAAAGTTGGACGTATTGTAATAGAATTGAATACTATCTTGAAAGACTGAATTGGAATAGCTATCATTAATAATTCCCTTATAATCTGGATATACTTTAATGTCGCCAATCGTATATCGACGGTGTAAACTATCATTGACCGGAGGTAGTATGGTAATGAATATATCCATTTGATGATTACTGCTATCCGCTTTGAAATCAATGTTGTTTTTACCAAAATTAGCGTATCCGAGTTCTTGCAAATGGGAGGCTACGCGATTTTTTTCATTATCAAAAATACCTTCGTCGACAGGCGTATTTTCTTGCATGAAGGATTTGTCTTCAATGCTGTTGATAATTTTCAAGATTTGACTATCCTGTGAGAAGTACTCTTTAGAACGGATCGTATATCCTTTGGCTGTTGTTACATAGTAATGAATCTCGGCTTTCTTATCATTGAGATAGGCTTTGGGATAGACCTTGGCGTCATAGTAACCTTTTGAAAAACGTAGATACTTTTCCATCTGTTCCGCGGAGGCGAACATGCTCTCATCGTCATGAATAGAAGGCCTCTCGGCATTTTTTACCCAGCCCTTTTTTTTCTTTCCACTTTCAAATTCTTCTTTGTTTCTAAAATATAGATACTCTCTCGGAATGAAAAAATAATCGCGGTTAGGCTTTTTTAAGATTAGTGATTCCAGATTGTAGATAAGATCGACATCATGCTTGGAATAAGCTTTATCATCAATGATGATTTTATTTTTCTTGATTAGATATTCTTCATTGCCTAGCTTATTAGAAACGTAAATTCCACATGAACTTAGACCAAACATCACAAAAATGACTAGTAATAGATTTATATTTGATCGTCTAATCTTCACGTATGATTTATCCAAGGATTTCTAAAAATCAAGTAAAATATATTCAGTCTTTAAAACTGAAAAAGTATAGACAAAAGTATAATAAATATACGATCGAAGGTCATAAAATCATTTCAGATCTAGTTTCTGAGTCGCGTGTTCAGCTCGATTGGCTGGTAGCCTCTGAAAAATGGTTGTCCAATAATCAATCGCTGCTTCAAGAATTATCGTCAGAAATTCTGATAGCCAGTGAGAAGCAGATGGAGATGATGAGCCAGTTTAAATCGGCTTCACCAGTATTGATTCTATGTTCTACAAAGGCTGAAAATCGAATAGCTTTTGATACCGAGGATCTGGCGGTATGGCCAGTAAAATCGGGACGTTATCTCTACTTGGAAGATCTTCAAGATCCTGGAAATGTCGGTACAATATTTCGAACGGCTGACTGGTACGGTATGGACGGCATTTTTCTTTCGGAGAACTGTGTCGACGTACAAAATAGTAAGGTTATTCAAAGTAGTATGGGAAGTGTTTTTAGGCTCCCATATCGTTATATTTCTGCCAAAGAATTCGAGACGTTAAAGTTTTCTAAAATAGCTACGAGCCTTCAAGGACAGGAATTATCCACATTTACTTTTCCAGAAAATTACATAATTTGCTTAGGCAATGAGGGCCAAGGATTACGTGCCGAAACAAAGGAAAATTGCCAAGAAAATATCTTGATTTCGAATCAATTTACACTCGGCGCTGAATCGTTAAATGTGGCTATCAGCGCCGCCATTGTGATGCATGTTTCAAGAAGTTAGAGAGCTGCTTGAACAGCTTCTTCTAAGTTGTATCTAGGATTGATTGCCGTAAATTTGCCGTCACGTCCAACGAGGAATGTGGTAGGAATAGAACTTACTCCATAATCTTTATTCCCTTTACTGCTCCAATGCCCCAATTCACTAGCATGGGTATCCCACTTTAGATTATCTTGCTTGATCGCATTGATCCATTTTTGTTTTTGTTTTTCTTTCACCTGTGCAATCTTTGCTTGATCATTGCCATAAGCAGCTAACTGTCGAGGATGAATACCATCTAAAGAATAACTAAATACTTCAAATCCATCTTTATTGTATTTGTCATAAACTTCAACAACGTGAGGATTTGCCTTTCTACAAGGTCCACACCAGCTCGCCCAAAAGTCAATCAATACGACCTTACCTCGTAAATCGGATAATTTTCTGGTTTTACCATATGGATCTTGACCCACAATTTCAGGGGCTTCATCACCCACTTTGAACTTGTATTTTTTCTGTTGTGCCTTTACCGTTCGCTCAATTGAAGCCACGGTCTTATCAAAATCTTTGGTATACTCGCTAGAAGGATACTGATCCTTAAGTTTTTCGTTGATCTCTTTGTAGACATTCAATTTAGTGGGAGAAGCCTTGTAAACTTGGTTCGCCAAGAATGCATTCGTCAAAGCATTATTCGATGCGCTGACCAAATCATCGATATTTTTTCGGTTCGCTCGATTGTTACCAATATCTGATAAGGTTTTTTGTAGATCAGAACTGGTCGGAGAACCGGTGATTTCATAGCTATTGTCGCTCAGTGAAGCGATATTTCCTGTGATATTGATGGCAGAATCTTCATCATTGATCATGAGATAGGCTTTTTTAGCACCAACTCTCAATCGATATACGGCAGGATCTAATTTTTCCTCAAAGTTTAAGGTAAATTTACCTGCTTCATTGGCCTTTGTATTAGTAATGACACGTGCGTTTCCAGAAGCGGTCATTTTATCAAAGTATATGTTCAAATTAGCAGCGTCCGATATATTTCCATTAATATTCAATGCACCTTTTGGAGAACAAGCAGCAAAAAAGGTCATCAAAATCGCTATCATCAAAAAAGAAAATCCTGTTTTCATTATCTATGTTTAATTTAACTAGCCGTAAAGATAGCATTTAAGATGTGTATTATAATATCTTACATATTGTAAATTCTTGTTAAATGTTAAGATAATGCTGGCTGATCCATTACTTTGTCTCGAACTAGATAACCTGCATGGCCTTTAATAAAATCGACTTTTTCACCTTACTTACCGGAATCAAATCGCCAGTGGTCATCGTAACATTTCCGCCTCGACCGCGTTGGTAGATTTTAATTTTGGATAAATCCACAGTATGTGATTGATGTATACGAATAAATCGAGCCGGATTCAACTTTTGCTCGACCTCCTTCAATGTTTTTGAAACCATCAAGCTACGACCATCGTCGAAATAGACTGTCGTATAGTTATTATCGGCTTTTAATCGTACGATATCCTCGATGGACACCATATGAATTCCTTCCAAGGTCGAAAGAGCGAGTCTTGAAGGATAAGATGGTAGGGGAGCATTGATTTTTTCGCCAAGTGCTTCCGGTACTATTGGATCCAATTTTTCAGTCGCCGTTGTAGGTTTAACAGCTGATTGATTAGAATGATACGACTGATAGTTCCAGTTGGAAAGGGATTCAGAATAACTGTACACATATGCTTGCATAAGAATGGCAATTTGTTGATTGATGTAGTACAAATATCCGTTGCAAATTACCTGAATAGGAGCAAGAATGAGATTTTGGCAATCTTCGGTGAGTGTTTGACGATATAGCCTAGATTTTGGTCAAAACGATCTAGAACATCTTCAATAATTCCGCTTTCTTACTCCGACTCACCGTTATATCCTTACCATTTTCCAGCACCAAATATCCACCGTCACCCTTTACATAACGTTTGACATAATTCAAATTGACAATAAAAGAATTATGTACGCGATAAAAATGGAAGTCACAAAGCATTTCTTCGACGTATCGCAAGGTTTTTGAAATGAGTAAATGCGATCCATCGACCATATGTACATCCGTATAATTATTGTCGCTCTGGCAATATAATATGTCTTTTAAATTGACAAATTCAATGCCTTCGAAGGTAGGGAAGGCTATTTTTTTTACGCTATCGCTTTCTATTGCTTGCATTTGTTCGATGAGAAATTGAATCTGTTTTTCTGCATTTTTTAGATGCTGTTGACTACGAACTTTTTCAATGGCCTGTACCAAGGCTTCTGAATGAACGGGTTTTAACAGAAAATCAACAGCGCTGATTTTGAAGGCTTGAAGGGCATATTTGTCATAGGCTGTGGTGAAAATCGTTGCAAATTGAATAGAAGGAATCATCTCCAACATTTCAAATCCATTGATATAGGGCATGTCTATATCTAGAAAAATGAGATCGGGTTGGTGCTTTTTGATCGCGAGTAATCCAGCCTTACTTCCAAGACATTGCTCGACGACTTCTACATCTGGACAATGTTGTTCCAAATCATAGGCCAAACTGGTCAAACAATTTTTTTCATCATCAATTAATAATGCCTTTAACTTCATTTTGTTCTTTTTAATCCATGCTCTGAAATCGAATGATCACCCTAGTTCCGATAGATTCTTGCCGATTATTTTCTAAATCGATGAGTTGTACGCGCGCTTGATTACCATACAGCTGCTTCAGCAGATCGATGCGCTGACCAGTTATTGTCATACCAAAGGATCGGGTCTTAGCACTACTTCTCGTTTTTATGAGTGCCGCTGCTTGTCTTCCGATACCGTTATCCTCCACTATAATCTCGATGTCTTTATCCATACGACGTACATCGATCAGTAATTTTTTTTCACCATGCTCTTTGTGCAATAAGCCGTGCCAAATCGCATTCTCAATATAAGCTTGTAAAATCAAGGCCGGAACCTCTATGAAATCAGCATTTACTGCTGGATCTACTTTGATTTCGTACACAAAAGCCTCATCAAATCGCAAAGATTCCAAAGCTAAATATAAGCGAATGGTTTCCAATTCATCTTGTAGACGAATAAACTTATCATTACTGTTATTTAAGATTTTTCGAATCAAATCGCTAAAGGAACTGAGGTATTCTACAGCTTCTTGACGCTTATCTTCCAGAATGAGCGCTTTTACCGAATTCAAACTATTGAAAACAAAATGGGGATTCATCTGCGCCTTCAATGCTTTTAGTTCTATCTCCGCTATTTGTCGATCGATTTCCGCTTGTTTTTCTTGAATCTTCACCATTTGCCGGATTTTCCAACGATACAATCCGTAAATGATGCCTAGTAGCGCCAAAATTAATGCCGCATAAAACCACTTCGATAAGAACCAGGGGATTTGAAGTCGCAACGGATATGATTTTGCTGGGGACCAAATACCATCCGCATTACTCGCACGAAGTTCAAGTTCATATTTGCCAAAAGAGATTTTTGATAGATCGATTTGACGAGACCTACTAATATCTTCCCAAGCCGCATCAGGAGTCAATCGATATTGTAGCTGATTTTCCATTGGGGCACCGAAATGGAGTGGGGCAAATTCCAAGATGGATTGTTTTTCTTGTGCGGCGAAGTCCAGTGCTGTTCGGACTTCAAGATTTCTGGCTGGATCCAAACGCTTATCCGGATGGATCACATTGACCAATTGAATCTTCGGTATTACGGCATTACTACTGCGTCGACGACGATGTATAATATCGATGCCATGGGTGCCGGGTGCATATATTTTATTCTTAAAACGAAACAGGCCTCGTTGTGCAAAATTTTGATTCAAGGTTTTGGACAGCGCTAATCGTTGTAAGTTCTTTTCTTGCTCATCATATTGATAGATACCATCAAAAGAACTGATCCAGATCTGGCCATCAGCATCTTCTATAATATCTGATATGCTGGTTTCATCCAATCCATCTGCCGCCGCAAAATGCTCGAAGCGGTCTTCTTCGATGTAATAAATACTTAAGCCCTCCAGGGTTCCTAACCAAAGTCTTCTTTGAGTATCCAGAAACATGGATTCCAGCGAATTTCCAATGAGACTTTGAGTATCTCCAGGAATCGATTGCCAATTTCTCAATATTTCTTGATTAGAATTCAACAAATAGAGTCCCGTATTCGCAGATATCAACCAAATCA
Source organism: Saprospiraceae bacterium (assembly GCA_020628475.1). Classification (GTDB taxonomy): domain Bacteria; phylum Bacteroidota; class Bacteroidia; order Chitinophagales; family Saprospiraceae; genus JAHDFB01. Next base: position 63,111 of record JAHDFB010000007.1, read on the forward strand.
TGCCGTTTTCTTCTTGGATCACCTTTCGGACATTGGCAATGGCTGCAAGATCTTTAGATAATGTTTGCTCCTGATAACGTCCGTCTTTATGTTTTGTGAAGGACTGAATACCTCCTCCAGCCCCTGCCATCAACCAAAGGCTACCATCTTGTAATTCTACGGCATTCCGAAAAAACAAAGATCGACCTAAGGTTTGTAGTGATTGATCGCTTGGGTCAAAAATATAGCCGTGCGTATTTCCTGTCAAAACAAAACGCCCATCCTTCAATCGTTTGGCTTGCATGATGAGATCATCCACTAATGCAGAATTAGCCTTGTGATAATGTTTCTTATGTGCTCTCTTTTTATCCAGTACATACATCCCATTATTGAAGAAAGTAGCCATGAAATAGTCTTCATCTTCGTAGACGGATGAAGCGCTATTGTTTTTTCGATCGAGCAATTGAAGGTGTTCGATATGAGATGGAATGGATGGTATATGACTAAAACGGGAAGCATCATTACTTCCGATAAATATAGTGCCGTCTTCGGTCTCACTAAATCGCCTGGACCATCGATCGAGATGATTGATCTCTGATTGTGGACCTGCTTCAAAGTAGGTGGACTCTAAATTTTTAAGATCGATCAAATACATACCTTCCCCGTTCAGTTTGAGCAATAATTGATCGCGATTAAGGGCATGAAAATAGGTTTCCCCACCATGAATAGGTACCGTAGCAATGACTTCTTGGCTGCCCGTCGAACGATCGATTCTTGTGAGCGTTTGTCCAGCGATCGCTAACCAGATATGTTCTCGATTTGGATCCAACCAACTACTAAATCCCAGTCCCGTTGGTAGCCAAGATATATCTTGATGATTAAAAAATCGTTCTTGTTCGGTATCAAAAACAAAAAATCCCATGACACACGAAATCAACAACTGTCGTTCATTCAAGGGGCTAATATGCCAAATTTGCTTCGAATTTTGATTAGTAATCTTTAAAGAATCCGGTACGCTGAAACATTGAAATTGAAGATCTTCATAATGCTCAGAATGCATGTGAACACGTTCAAGACCTGCATCTCCAGCGATATATACAAGCCCATCTTGAGCTTCATACATGTCGGTGATCCGTCCAGAACGCAAACCCTGAGGACCTGCTTTCCGAATTGGCACAAATTGATCTGCCGAGCGATCGTAGATGCTAAAACCTTGATCATAGCTGTTGACCCAAATGTTGGAGAATGGATCTTCGAAGAGATAGGTGCTAAAATTGGCGGCGATGGAGCTCGAATCGGCTCGATTGTTTGTAAATTTCTTGTAAGAGTAACCGTCCGATTTAACCAATCCTGTAAGGGTCGCGGACCATAAAAAGCCATATTCATCCTGAATAATATGGTAGCTGTGCGAACAATAACCGATTTCTTCCGGAAAAAAATTAAAATTGATCTGTCCATGTCCGTTCTTCGGCATCAAACCGAGGATTGAGAGATAGATATACCAAAACTTCAACTTCATAGACGTACATAAGGCTTCTTTCAAAGATACAAGTACCTTCGGATAGAATCTAATTCAATGAGATTTTGGTTGTATTGATCGAGTATTTGAACGGCTCATTTTACGAAGATTGGGGCGGATCCCTTCGGGTCGCTATGTCCGTGGTTCGCGAGGCCGCTCATCCATGCCCTCGGAACCCTCGGTCAGGACAAGCCACTACCAGCGCTTCCGCAGTAAGGATTTACAAAAAGTAGTAATTGATGGCAAAGAATAGGATTAAATAAATCCAAAGCACATCTAGAAAATGCCAGTATATCGTTAGAAGTCGGAGTTTTCTGGCTTTGTCCGGATCACTAAAATATACGAGTACGCTGACCGGTTCTTTCATTTTTTTATGAGCCGAATAGATGAATAAAGCGAGGAATGGAATTCCAAATATGACGTGAGCAAAGTGGACCGCTGATATGAGATAGACAAAAGAAGCCATGTTGCTGTGATTGACCAAAATGCCCGAATTGAATAATTGTAACCAAGCAAATACCTGAGCTCCCAAAAAGACGACACTAAGCAGCATGGTGATCCAAAGGTAGACTTGATACATCCGTGTATCATCTTGCAAATAAGCTTTTTTGCAACGTGTTAAAATATAACTACTTGCAATTAACAGAAGGGTATTGACATAGAATAAGGGAGGAAGTTTGATGGCTGGCATGTCGCTTTGTACTCGATTGTAGATGTACGATCCTGAAAAAGCCAAGAATAGAAAAGTGACACCTGCAATCAATAAACTGAGCGCTATGACTTGAGGATGAACTAGGTAATTTCTTTTATCTACGCTCATAGTTTCGAGTTTTCATCAGTAGAATGCTTTTCCAGATAGAATTGTTCAGAAATTATCAGAAAATAATTCTTAGGACAAGGCTTCGATAAATTGACGGATTTGTCGTTCATTTTTGAGTATATAAACGCTTTGATCTGCTCGTAATTGCTCGAGTTTTCGCTTGATTTTTGGAGCTCGAACTAGGTTGAAAACCAACACATAGTGCAGAAAATTCCAATCCAATCGTTCCGGACATCCTGCTGGCATGTCCGGTCTGGTCCGTCCATAATACCGAGCGATCCGTTTTATTACACGGAACATACAGGTCCAGGTGGAGCGATCGAGATATATGACCTGATCGGCATATTGCAATCGTATATCTAAGCTACCGCCATAGTTTCCGTCCATGATCCATCGATCCTGTTGTGCTAATGCGGTGACTTTTTTGTTCCAAGTATCTCTGTCTGGTTTTTCCCAATTAGCCAGCCAATAGTGTTGATCTAAGTGAATTATATCCAGATTCATTGGTTGTTGGAGCTTACGTGCCAAGGTTGACTTTCCTGCCCCACAACAACCGAGAATGAGTACTCTTTCCATACCATCAAAAATAACGATAGTTGATGGATGGAAAGGTACTGTCTACCTTAAAAATTGAAGCCAAAATGAAGTCCGGGTTCTCCATAAAAGAATTTGGACCAAGGATCATCCATGACCTTGAAGCCCTCTGGCATGGTCGTGTGAAAAGGACGATGGGTAATAGCGATGGATGGTTCTATGAAGAAACGATTGTTCCAGATACTAAAGTGATAACCCAATCGATAGGTATTGAAAATCTGAAATCCATTATCAAATGTTTGTCCATCCGTGTTGACGAAGGATTGCCAGGCATTCATTACATGAATACCTGTATATAAGCCTTTCCACCAATAACGCTGATAGACAAGCGCAAAGCCAAATTCTCGAATATAACCTGGGAATTCGGTTTCTGGGGCTTCCTTGAGTGGTCCATAAGGAATGCCAAGTGACCAAGCGTATTTCCAGGTTTTTAATTCTAAAGAAACGACATCTTTGGTACTAAGTCGGTATCCGAGATTAAATTGTACGAATTCTGGATTATTGGACTGACTGAAGTTGCCTAGTAAGAAGAAAGTACTACCGACGAAATAGCGTTTGTCCTCAAGAACTTCTTGACTATATTGCGCCATTGTTGGTATTTGCAGACCGACCATACAGACGATGATACCTATCCATGTTTTTACTTGCATTGAAACGATTATTTTAGAATGAATAATGCTGTAAAGTTCTGATGGAAGGGGCCTTAAAAACGTTACCTTAAGTTAATTTCGTGCGATCGATTTCATCCGCGAAAAGGATAGGAAGGGGCTCCGTTAACGGAGCTCACAACGACCGAAAGGGAGGCGTGATGAGCCAGTGAAACCCTGGATAGCCTGACTCCGACGACTTTTAGGAGGCGGAGATTCGCCCTTATTTTTAAGATTAGCTATCTAAAACTGGATTGGAAATCCTTGCGCTTGCGTTTCTTGTTGTGGTAGAATTTCGCAATTATCCCAGATTCCGGTTAAAAGACTATTGGCATAGGTCTTGGGAAGTTGTCGATCGACCATTTTCTGGGCTGTCAATCGATGATTATACTCGAGCTGTTGATGTTGGATGAGGATTTCTTGATCCTTGATGGCCATCTCCGCGAACCATGTTTTCGAAGAACCGTCATTAGCGGGCATTCCAATAACACCAGCGTTGAGCCAGATTTTGTCCTCGATATATTGGTGAAAGGGGAGTCCGCAATGTCCCGCAAGAATAATATCCGATGCTGTGTCCACGAAATTTCGCTTTTTTGTCTCATGATCCGTTGATTTGAATATAAATTCTGAGGTATTATGATACGATCCGTGTAAGACAAAGACCTGACGACCGTGATATTCAAAACGAAGAAATTCTGGTAGGGCCTGAATAAATTCCATGGTATCATCCGTTACCTTGGATTGCGCATAAGCATACCAGTTTTTGGAAAATACATCGCAACGACCACCTTCCGAAAAATTGCAGCCGCAGTCCTCCACTTGGTCCCGAAGATTGAGTTCTACATTGCCCGCGATACAATGAATGCCCCAATCTCGGATATACGAAACCGTCTCTACGGGATCGGCGCAATAAGCGATCAAATCACCGGTGCAAATGATCTGGTTCGGGCTGATTTGCTGTTCCTCACAGTATTGTCGCAGGGCTTGTATGGCCTCGAGATTACTATATGGGCCGCCAAATATTAAGAGTTTATTCGGTCCTGGGGCTATGGTTAGGATGGGCTTCATATTAGGTTCCATTTACGTAGATAATAAGGAAGTAAAAACACGAAAAAACAAGAAATACTGCCCCATACATTGATGGACAATAGGTCTGCATATTTGCCACTACTGATCAATAGACTATCTGGATAGCTCTTGGTAACCAGAGCAATACCCCAGATTAATCCAACGAAAACGGACAGATAGTAAGAGATTTTTGGAGCGCGTAATTTCCAGCATATAAATATAGGCGCTAGTCCTATGACCATGGTTCCGCTGACCGTGGTTGCACTCAGTATTTCTGGATTTAAGAAGATCGGAATGGTCCCGATAATGGTGAGAATCACCATGGCCCATCGGCCTTTAGATATGCTTGGTATTCCTGCTATTTTTAGGTCGAGATTGGCCAACTTGGAAAAAGAAGCAAAGGTCGAATCTAAGGTGCTCGCGGCAGATGTGATCATGATGAAATTGATTAATAACATCATGCCAGTACCGAGTAATTTAGCCACTTGCACCGGGGCTTGCCCTTCTAATCCCTCGAAGGCGGCAAAAATACCAATAAACGAAAAGAGAACGATACAGACCCCACCAATCACTCCGGCCATGATAAAGGCGCGTAGGGTCGATTTGGTATCACTGATAAATCCTCGATCGGTCATGACGGGATCGTGAAAAGGATAACTGATGGATTGTAAGATTGCCACGAGTAACAGGTTGACACCGGTAGATAAACTCCATTGCCCCGAGGTGACATAACTACTCACACCACCTTCGGTCTGCGGTAAAATAAGTATCAGAATGGAACTCATCAGAAATCCGAAGAAAATCATTTGAATTACATCCGTCAGAATGGAGCTACTCATTCCACCTTTTAAGGAGTAGAGTAGGGTCAAGGATGTAAAAACAAGGATAGACAGATAGTAACTACCGCTCCCTTGTTCTCCAAAATACGTGCCGATGACGATGGTATTGGACCATATTTCATTGAATAGGCGAAAGGCAATGAGCAATGAAAAAAGCATGATGGCCATCTTACCATATCGATGTTCCAGAAAATGATGAATGGATTTGAATCCACCTTGTTTTCGCAACTGATAGATGACAATACCGGCAACGATGAAGGAAAGGTAATAGGCGGCATAGGCGACTCCTCCAACCAGCCCAAAACTCATTCCTAAGTTGGCCGCATTGGTAATAGATTTGGCAAATAACCAACTGATAACCAAACTGCTTGTCAGTAAGTATATATTCGGATTAATATCCTTTCGACTGCCTTGGAAAAAGTCCTTTTTTGATCGGGCCCAGGGGGCTATGATCAAGAGAAGTAAACTACTTCCAATGACGAGTATCCACTGATATGTCTGAATCTGGTCCATTAATACACATCCCACCAAACAGCGGCATTGATACTATTGTTGTCTGTATTAGCAGCAGCTTGGTTGTAATTTTCTGTGTTTAGAGCAGCTTCGTCGATTGGATACGGCATGCGTACAGGAATCAAATCGTTGTTGAGACTGGCATCCACGGTTTTAAGCGCGGGGTAACCGGTTCTTTTGTATTCGATCCAACCTTCAAACCCGTTGACCATATTGGAAATCCACTTTTGTGTGATGATCTGTTCTAAGGCGATAGATTCATCAAATGCCGTCGGAGCCACATTAAGGTAGTTACTTGGTAAATTAGTATTCCAATATTCGAAAGATTGGGTTACGGCAAGATCATATAGACTTTTGGTGTCGGCATCGATGTAGCCTTTTGAACTGGCTTCCGCCAATAAGAAATGCACTTCCCAGGCTGTGATGAAATTGGCATCCAATGCGCCCGTGTTTTCTCGAAAGACGGTTCCGGCAAGCGAGTAGTCTGCAATCGATATAGATAATTGAGAGGCGTCTGGTCCATTCAATAATCCATTATAAACAGAAGGATCTCCGGAGGTGGTACGGAAGAAGGTGCCAATCCTAGGATCATTGTAGGCTTCTAGGATTTCTTGATTGGTCAGGGACATTACATAGATATTGAAATCACCTATTCGAGCGGTAGCAATTCGGAAATTATTCGGCTCGGTACTGGTAAAATCGAAGGCTGCATTTTCACTATTGCTGGAAATATAGTCTCCTGCATCAAAAATGGATTTGATATCCTCTGCCACATCGATCTTGTCGGATATACGCATGAGGGCTTTGATTTTAAGTGCATTGGCCATTTTCTTCCAAGCCTGTAAATCTCCATTAAATAAAATATCTCCTTCCAGTGGAATAGTACCCATATACTCGTCGATGGCGGATAAGGCTAGATCTAAGTTATTTAATATGCCGCCCTCAGCTAGATAGATATCCTCTTGTTGATCATAGCTAGGGCTAATGATTCCATTTTTTCCTTGGAGTGCTTGACGGTAAGGTACATCTCCGAAGATATCTGTCAAGGCGGCTGTCATATATGCCTTGAGAATTCGAGCGGGCCCTTCATAAACCTCAAAGGTTGAATTCGTAAGTGCCTTTTGAAGTATGATTTCATTATCCCTCAAATTGGTGTAAAAAATAGGCCACGGATTGCCACCGAATTGCGGTTCGGATAGACTGTGTCGATCAAAAAGATTGAAGTCTACGGCGGTCAGATACTGTCCGAGCAATCCTCCTGATACAAAGCCTTCATATGACATTTGTTCGCCATAATCCCATAGCACCTTTCGAAGGAGTAGGGATGGTTGGACATCGATTGGTGCATTTTCATTGGTGTTGATTTCTTGAAATCCTTGTACGCAACTGACTGCTAAAAAAATCGAGCCAATCAGTATTAATTTATATATGTTGTTCATCTTTTTCAAAATCTTATACATCATTATTGGAGAGAAATAGTATTAAAAATCAAGGTTTAAACTCAAACCGATGCTTCGGGTCGTAGCATAGGACATGTCTTCTACGCCACGAATAAAACCATGCCCTTGTACAGCCAATTGTTCCGGATCGAAATGCGGAATATTTGAAAAAGCCAATAGGTTTTTACCCACTAGTGAAATACGCAGGTTTTCCAATTTTTTAATATGCTTAAATTGATAAGAAATATACATCTCACGTAGCTTAATATAGCTCGCATCATAGGTGTTGTTTTCCTCGTGATTTCTATCATAAAATTGTCTATAATAAGTTTCTGCTGGTATGGCCGTCGTATTCGGACTCCCATCTTGTTTTACACCTTGGGCTATGATCCCTTCCTCTGGACGATTCTCGGTTTCAATTAATTGCCCGCCAACACCGGCCAATGCTAGTGTACGAGATACAATTTCGCCGCCTTGTCGCCAGTCCAAAACGAATCCAGCTTGCATGTTTTTATAGCTGAATTGATTCGTTAGGCCAAGGATGAAATCTGGATTGTAATTACCTAATTTTTTGAGGCTATTATCGACGATGTACTTTCCATCTTCTCCGATGATAAAATCGCCATTTTCATTTTTCAGATAGCCAGTACCCCAGATATCTCCGATGCGTTCGCCTTCACTAACTATGAAGTAGACACTTTGATTTGGATTATCATAAACGCGGGAATACGCTAGGGTTAATTGATTGACTTCTTCGGGTAAGGAACGCACTCTTGCTACATTTCTCGAAAAATTCGCTTGGACATTCCAGTTGAATTGTTTTTTTCGAATGACCCGCATATTCAAGAGCGCTTCAATACCTTGGTTACTCACTTCTCCACCGTTTAGAATACGTTGATTATATCCGCTTGAAATGGCGATAGGTAAAGCAAGGATTTGATTGGTCGTTTTGCCAGTATAGTAAGTCAAATCCAAGGCAAATCGATCATCCAGAAATCGCATGTCTGCACCGATTTCGAAGGAAGAAGCACGTTCTGGAATTAAATTCGCATTAGGTATAGTCGCTTGATCGGTAAATGTGGGTTGCGCATTAAAAGGTGTTGAAGAAACAAAGAATCCACTTGTTTCGTAAGGATTGGTATCATTCCCAACTTCTGCGTAATTGGCCCTAATCTTGGCAAATGAGATCATTTCTGGTAAATCCAATAGGTTGGAGAGCACGATACTGGTTGAAACAGATGGGTAGAAGAAAGCTGTATTATCCGTAGATGTTGGAGTCGCTAATGCACTGGACCAGTCATTTCTGGCGGTAAAATCCGCAAATAACCAATCGCTGTAGGATAATTTTAGCAGTCCATATACGCTATTGATTCTTTTCTTGGATTGGAATTCAAATACTTCTATAGGAGCAGCCGCGTTGGACAGACGATAAATACCCGGTTGAGCTAAGGAAGTCGTTTGCGATTGCTTGGTTGCAGCCCATTGATCCATTCTGTTGGCACCGATGGCAAAATCAGCTTGAATTATCCCTAATTTTTCTTTGTAATTTAATAAGAAATCCGTGTTGATTTCTCGATAGCTTACGTTGTGTTCGGCATAGGCTCCATTTCTGAATCGGTTGGAGCTAAATGCTCTTCTAAAGGCTCGATCCTCGGCGCTGTTATCCAATCCAGAACGTAGAGAGGCTGAAAGTTTGGAGCTGATCTGATAATCTACTTTGATATTCCCGAAAATTCGATCGCGATCGAAGGAGTTTCGATTTTCGAGTAAAATGAAATAGGGATTGTCAAAGAATGTATAGTTGAAGGAGTATTGCTGTAATCCTTCTAATCCCGGTTGCCAATAAGACTTTAGAGGATCTAGATTCGTCTGTCTGCCCAGCCAGGCTACCAAAGAATAATTGATATTTTCAGATCCATAACCACTAGAAGGTCTATTGTCGCTTTGGCTATGAATATAATTGAGACTACTTGAAATACTCAATCGATCGATCGGTTTAAAATGGAGTCTCGCTGCAATATTTTGCCGATCCAGATTGACGCCAGGAATAATTGATTGACTATTCATATTGGTAAAAGAAAGTCTATAATTTCCCTGTTCGAAAGATGAACCGAACGATAGATTGTTAGTCGACGTGATTCCTGTTTGATAGAAGTTACGGAGGTTGTTCGGATTCGATACAAATGGCGTGGCAGGAATTTCTTGGCCGCCGTGTACAGCGACGTCTCCACCTCTTACGATTTGACCATTGGGCAATGTAACGGGACTATCGTATTGCGGTATCAGAATTCCCTGATCCAGCGCTGGTCCATAGGAATACGTGATATTATCATTGATGCCTCCACCGAGACCGTCTACAAATTTGAATTCTCCATTATTACCTTGTCCATATTTATTTTGGAATACAGGCAATTGAAAGGCTCTATCTATAAAGGTGGAAGAGTTGAACGAAACCCCGAGTCCCTCGGAGGAAGCGCCATCCTTGGTATTAATGATAATGACTCCATTCGATGCTCTTGTCCCATATAGAGCTGCGGCCGCTGGGCCTTTTAGGATCGATACAGATTCGATGTCTGCTGGATTAATATCCATCGCACCATTTCCGAAATCAACTTCTTGAAATCCAGCTGCTTGTTCATTGGTTTGATTGATGATCGTGTTATTATTGATGGGGATTCCGTCTACAATAAATAAGGGATTATTGCTGGTAAAAGAGGATTCTCCCCGTATCGATATAATAGAACTAGAACCGACGCCTGTTGCCCCTTGATTGATGGTGACACCGGCTAGTTTTCCAGCTAAATTATCTAAAAAATTAACTGCTTGTACTTCTTGAATAGCTTGTCCATCTAATTCTTGAACAGCATATCCCAGACTACGTGTAGAACGTTCTAATCCAAGTGCGGTAACCACTATTTCGTCAATATTAACGCTTTTTTCTTCGAGATTGATTTCGTAGTAATTTTCTTGCCCGACTGTAAAGCTGTACGGTTTATAACCTAAGTAAGAAATCTCGATTAAATCATTCTCGTTGGCTTCGAGGTAGAAACTTCCGTCCAAGGCACTGATCGTACCTTTATCTTGGCTCTGATTGAGAATGGATGCTCCAATGACGACCTCATTGTCTACTTTAACAACGCCCGTTATTGTATTTATTTGGGCGTTCATTGATATACATAAAAATGAACAAATAAACAGGTAACAATACCTCATAAAAATAAATTGTGCTCATCACTATTCGAATGATGAGTAATGAATAAATGGATATTTAAAATGCTTATAGCTGGTGGATGATCGGATGAAGGAAACGGCTATGGGCTTCCAATATCAAAGATCAAAGGACAGGTGGGCCCCGAAACTGAACGCCAGTAGTATACCATACGACTCTGTGCCCTTGTTCTTGACGAGAAATAGCAATTGGATATACCTCCAGAATATTTTGTAGTATAAGGATAAGTCGTTTTACGTCGGCGCGAAAACTCGTAAAATAAAGATCAGATGTTTGATTGATGTCGTGCTTTGAATCGAGCACACAAACGTCTGACTGGCACTTCATCCAATGCAACAATTGCGCTCCGAGTTGTTTTGTATTCCAAGCTAGATTCGCGAATTCTTCAGGATTCCAGTCTAATTTTCGTAGTCCAATCAAGAAGGCACCGCCTTTTTGTTCCAAGCCAATGACTTGTTTAGCGTCTGACAAGGACTGAGCAGCCTGTGTAATATCTGAAACAGATAATTCTGGACAATCACTTCCGACAACAATTACATGCTTGAAAGATTGGAAAGCTTGAGTAATCGTGCTGGTTATTTTATCTGAAAATTGCCCTCCAGATTGTTTTGTTTCATCAATAACTTGGTAAGCGAGCTTCGAGGCCTGAACAATTTGAATAGAACGATTTCGAAGTTTCTTGTGTATAAGAATATTCCTTTGCTTTAATCGATGTAATCGTTTAAATCTGGATTCTTCTTCTGGAGACCTAGAGAATAATATAACACATGTATCCTTAAACACCCTGCGAAGGTACAGAACTATCATAATTTATGATAATCGTCCGTTTACTTTTTTAGCTTAAATTGAATAGATGGTCCTTTGCCTTACCAATTGATGTGAAAGGCAGTCGGTATTTAATCTTCTTTTTTTCGATAAATGCCTTTGAATAGTATTGCCTGCACTTCGGATTGTTCATTGAGGACCTCCCAAGTTTGGGTGACTTCTCCTTCCGTTCCTGGCGTCCAAATGATTCGATTAAAGTATGCACTGGTATCCGTTTTAATTAATGCACTGGTTAAGACCATCGATTGATCCACTAATCCACCTTTCAGCACTAAACTAAATCCACTATTATCTACCCAAACTTGATTCCACGATTTATCTGTTCGATCGTAGTAATTATAGCTTTTTCCTGTACTTCCAGATTTTCCCGTCCAATTTTCATTGAGGATACAGTTGTTCTCTAATTTTAAAATATTATTTTCTCCGACAGCTGTGCCTAGTGTATCATAGACGATCCAATCTCCTTCCCAGAAATCGAATTGAGCATAAGCTTCGCTGCAACACGGACAGTTGGATTGAGCCAATACCATGCTAGGAATAGTGAGGATGCAGAGGATTAAGATCATTTGTTTCATACGCTGTTCTATTATTTTTAAGGCTTACGCCCAAAGATTGATTAAATCTTTCATGTCGTGAAAACAAACCGCCCCCGCTTTTGTAAATGCTTCCACTTTTCTTGGATGACAATAGGCATATACATCAAAGCCTCCAGCAATGCCCGCCTGGATACCGGCGAAGCTATCTTCCACAACGGCACATTCACTTGAATGAAAGCCCATTTTCTTAGCGGCATACAAAAAAATATCGGGCGCGGGTTTCCATTTTTTTATATCATATGCGCTAAAAATATGATCACTAAAATAGTCAATTAGATCGGTGGTTTTTAGATTCAATCTGATTTTTTCTTGTGGACCACTAGAAGCAACACAGATTGGTATTTCCAGACTTTCTAATAGTGCTCGAATGCCTCTGATTTCTTGGATGTCGGTCTTAAATTTTTCATAGGATCGAATTCGAAATGTTTTGGTGAAATCACGGGGTAAAGGGGCTTGAATAGATGTGCTGATCTCTTGAAGAATTTCCTGAAATGCCATACCCGCGTAGGAATCTTTCAGTTGATTAGATAATTGTGGATAACCTAATTCAAGGATCATATCTTGCAGTACTTTAAATGAAATTTCTTCACTATCAACTAATACACCGTCACAATCGAAAATAATACATTTGTACTTCATAAGACCAAGATAAATGATATGGTGTTCTAAAAGCCTTATCGTTTGTTTTTCTTTTATCAATATACAAACACTTTTTTAAATCTCTGCGATGCAAAAAATAAAGGAAATTGTTGCTGTTTTTTTCAAGTTGGGATGTGTAGCTTTTGGAGGGCCAGCTGCTCATATCGCCATGATGCAAGATGAGATCATTGATAAAAGAAAATGGTTGAGCCAAGAGCACTTTTTAGATTTGATGGGAGTAACAAACCTTATACCTGGTCCCAATTCTACGGAGATGACCATGCACTGCGGCTATGAACGAGGAGGTTGGGCTGGATTATTTGCTGCGGGTTTTTCCTTTATTTTACCGGCCGTTGTGATTACAACTATATTGGCATGGGTATATGTAGAATATGGAGATTTACCCCAGGTGGAGCAGTTTATTTATGGTATTAAACCGGCGGTCATAGCGATAATACTTTCAGCTGCTTATAAGTTAGGTAAGAAAGCGCTTAAGAATGTTGAATTAGCTTGTTTTGGAATACTGGTAATGATCGCTGCATTGATGGGCTATAATGAGATTTTAGTCATGTTTGCTTGCGGAATATTGGCAGGCATCTGGTTTTTTATTAAAAAGGCTTTTCGCACCAATCAAGTTCAATCGGTGGCTCCTGTGTTTCTATTGGTTGGAAATCTGAAAATATTTTTGATATTTCTAAAAGTAGGCGCCATTTTATACGGAAGTGGTTATGTATTATTTGCTTTTTTAGATGCTGAACTAGTATCCACCGGTCTTTTAAGCAGGACAGAATTAATTGATGCAGTGGCCGTTGGGCAAATGACGCCGGGACCAGTATTGTCTACGGCCAGTTTTATTGGCTATCAGTTAGGTGGTTTGAAGGGCGCAATACTGGCAACTGTTGGTATTTTTTTACCATCCTTTTTATTGGTTGGATTGGTGAATCCACTGGTGCAAAAAATCCGAAAATCTGCCTTACTATCAGCTATATTGGATGCTATTAACATCGCAGCGGTAGCCATTATTTTGGCAGTATGTTTTGAAATGGGAAGAGAAGCAATAGTAGATTGGAGGACTATTCTGATAGCTATTTTGAGTTTGATTGTCGTCTTTAGATTTAAGAAAATAAACAGTGCATTTACTGTTCTGGGTGGTGCCTTACTTGGATTTGTTTTATCCCTTATTTGACAAATTGAATAAAGGAGAGAAAATACCACTATTTTCGTTGAATATTTTGTGATTGTTAATACTAAGTTAACAATACAAAGTGTAGTTTTGCTGCGAAACGAGATTAGACTTATGGAATTTGGTATTTTCGATTTCTTCTATATCATAGGAGCCTTAGCATTTTTTATTTATGGAATGAAAATGATGAGCGACGGAATTCAGCGTGCTGCTGGATCACAGCTTAGAAACATTCTTCGGACCATGACTAAAAATCGTTTTTTAGGGGTTTTTACTGGATTCTTAACCACGAGTTTAGTACAGTCTTCCTCCGCTACAACCGTAATGACGGTGAGTTTTGTAAATGCAGGTCTATTGACATTGACAGAATCTGCCGGGGTTATGATGGGAGCCAATATTGGAACCACGATTACCGGTTGGTTAATTGCTGGATTACAGGCACTATTTGCAACGGAAAGAGACTTAGATTTTTCGCTTAGTACGTTATCTATTCCTTTATTTGCTCTTGCGGTACCTATGATTCTTTCTAGTCGAGGAAAAATTAAACATTGGGGCGAGTTTATCATCGGTTTTGCTATTTTATTTTTGGGATTGAGTTACTTGAAAGAGGCTGTTCCTGATTTAGAAGGTTCTACGAAGGATTTAGATTTTTTAATTTCATTTGCAGATTTAGGTTTCTTCTCAAGGGTGTTTTTTGTTTTAGTGGGAGCCTTGGTGACGATCATCGTTCAATCCTCCAGTGCCGCTATGGCGATTACCATGACTATGTGTGTACAGGGTTGGTTGCCATTTGAAGTGGCCGCCTCTATGATTTTAGGTGAAAATATCGGTACGACGATTACTGCAGAAATTGCTTCTTTGGTAGGTAATACAAATGCCAAACGTTCGGCGAGGATTCACTCACTATTTAATGTGATCGGTGTAACCTGGATGGTGATTTTGATGCCATTGATTTTGCCATTATTAGGGCGATTTGTCAATGACTTTATGGGATATGGTGATCCATTTGTCGATCAGAATGCTACTTCCTTTGGTTTGAGTTCATTCCATACCTTATTCAATCTCCTCAATGTATTATTATTGATAGGATTTGTCAATTTACTAGTGCGTATAGCCATTAAAACCGTTCCTTCGAAGGGGGATGAAGATGATGATACCAGTTTGAAATTTATCAGTACCATGGCTAAAACGCCAGAATTAGCGCTGGTTGAATTACAGAAAGAGACTGCACATTTTGGAGAAGTAGTGAGTCGAATGTCAGACTTTTCGAAGCGATTGATCAATTCTGTAGAACCAAAAGATCGTAAGAAATTATTCAAGAAAATCAAGAAATACGAAAAGATAACGGATACGATGGAAGTGGAGATCACACAGTACATTACCCGTTTATCCAATGAAGAGCTCAGTACAGACACTAGCCAGAAATTACGAAGTATTCTGAATATTTGTAATGATTTGGAGCGTATAGGAGATGTGTACTATCAAATTAGTAAGAATGTCGAGCAAAAAATCGAGCATAAGGCATTTTTTACACCAGATCAGCGCAATAATATCAATGACATGATTGATAAGGTAAATGAGGCCTTTGTTATCATGAATGAAAACTTGAATAATCAATACGACAAGGTTGATAAAACACAGGCGGTGATTATCGAAAAAGAGATTAATGCGATTCGGAATAAATTGAGAAAACATAATGTAAGCCGAATTGGCGACGAAGACTATAATGTTCAATCCGCGATCATTTATAACAATCTATTTTCTGCCTTAGAAAAAGTCGGAGATCATATTATCAACGTAACGGAGGCTTTAGTAGGGGAGATATAGAACATTGGTATCTAGCTTGACGGTATTCTAGTCAAAGGTAATTGAGTTGGATTGGTATTATTTTGCTCGTTGAATGGCAAATGGAGGATGAATTTGGTATTTGTGGTTAGATTTTTTGGTGGAATTTGGGCGAGTTTGTGAAAATTGAGTGAAGTTTGGTGTAAATCACACTATTTCGTAGTACGTACTTCTTATCCGCCTTTATTTCCAGTACTTGCAAACGTTTTTTCAACTGCTTAAATCGTTTCCTCAATTTTCTAGAACTCATGAAAACACTACCTTTCCCTAGTTTCTTTGGAATCTTATAATGAGATTTCTTAGCGCGGTATTTTTTCTTTCGCTGACTTAAGTTGATGAGCCCCTTTCTTACATTATTAATATATGACTCGGCTTCTATTAAAGTCTCGAAAATATATCTCTCATAACTAGAATGAACCTTGCTTCCGGTTCTTCCCTGTTTTCTATTAGTAAATTTCACAAAGGTTGATAGCAAAATACGCATCCGTTCGGAGATGAGTCGCCACAACATTTGTTCATCCAAGGCAACTTTAGTATCCAAGCCTAAGGTCTTTTGAATTCTGCTCAAAGAATGAACACGAACGATAAAACACCAACCATCTTGGGTGAGTAAATATTCGTGTATCTTCAGATAACCTTTTAAATAGTAGTTGGACAGAATAATAAATTGCCTCGCTTCAGATAAATCTTCAATGAAGGCGGAATTCGCAGAAGCCCGTCCTTGAAATAAGAAAAATCCCTTAGCAAAAGTTTTTTTAATGCGTATCATGATGTTCACTTTATTATTAGTGTAATGAGACATGCATTTCGTTCCAATTTTTTGAATGTTTTTTCAAAAAAAGTTTTTTGTACAATTAGCATTGAATTAAATTATATATGTATGCTTATCATAATGAATACTTTAGTGCCGTTGGTTATAATTTTTCTGGATAGGATTTATATTGACGATTTAGGCGTAATTAGTAAGTATATATCAAATAATTGCAAGTTGTTTTGACAGAAATAGAGAAATATGAGTAGAGTTAATCAGGAACAGGATAATGTGTTAAAACTGCCATGTAAGAACATTTAAATGTTGATGATGGATACATTATACGCTATTATAAACGATTCTGATTTTTATTTTCAAATCGATATATAATTGGTTTTCAAGATCTAAATGTGAAATAATATCAAGTGTGACTCTCTTCGTTTGAATAATTATTTTGGAATAATTTGTTTAATCAATTACACTTTATATATTTGGTCAACCAAAAATTGGTCAACCAATCGAAAAATTATGCTGGAAAGTTTACAGAAGATAGTGGTGCAAGATCCGATTGATTTAATTATTACTCAAATCAGAGAATTAATCAGTTCGGGTAAGATTAAATCTGGAGAAAAGTTGCCACCTGAAAGAAAATTAGCAGAGCATCTTGGCGTAAGTCGAGGCCAAGTTCGAGAAGCAATAACCAAGCTTCAATTTTATGGAATTGTTAAAGTATTGCCACAAAGTGGGACGGTTGTAACAGGAATAGGATTGGTTGCCCTTGAGGGGCTTATTAGTGATATTTTAAAATTGGAAAAATCTGATTTTAGATCACTCATTGATACAAGAATACTTCTTGAAAAAGAGGCAACCAGACTAGCGGCAATCCACAGGACTTCAGAGGATTTAGTGAAGTTAAGTGCTGCGCTAGATTTATATGAAGAGAAATTGATGAAAGATGGAAATGCCGTTGAGGAAGATTTACTCTTTCATTTAAAAATCGCAGAAGCTGGGAAAAATTCAGTTCTGAAATCCTTGATGATGATTATTACTCCAGATATTGTTAAAAACTTTACAGAACTTAAAGTTTGTAGTGATGATAATAATCGTAAAACCATCGCGGAACATCGTCTCATTCTAGAAATGATATCGAAGCAGGATGAAAATGGTGCCGTTCAAGCAATGCAAGAACATTTGAATGATATCAATATACTCAGTAAATCAATTAAAAATTAAATAATGAAAAGCGAAGAGAAAGGTGCCTCTTTCCCTCCGCTATGTAAATTAACTTATGTAAATTAATTTTATGATGCGCAAAACTACATTATATACGCTTTTTGGGAAAGTCTATATGACTTTATTTATGTTGCTGTTTGTCGGAATCGGATTCATGTATGGACAATCCGTTCAAGGACAAATTGTTGACGAGAATGGTTTGCCTCTTATTGGAGCAAATGTTTTAGTCAAAGGCTCTGACATAGGCACCATCACAGATGTTGATGGAAAATTTGAAATTAAAGCTGAGGAAGGAGATGTTTTAGAAGTAAGTTACCTAGGCTATCAAACCCTGACAATGACGATTGGAGATCAGACCAATTTGATGCTCACTTTAAGTTCTGG
>JAHDFB010000008.1:0-75993 GCA_020628475.1 Saprospiraceae bacterium
TTGTGGAGACCAGGCTTTCAGCCTGTCCTTCCTATCCTTATCCCGAATGGAGATTTCAACTCAAACAGCTACTAAAAGAAATGCCTACAATGCCTTTCGTCGAACTTTTCACAGTACTTGGTCGTGAAAAATGGACATAAAGAGGTAATATGCCTATATTCTACATATAAAATACACGCATTATGGGACAGTTTGGCTCCATCTTATCATTACAATACAATCGCGGTTTACTGCGTAAAAGAAGCTTTCTTCATATGGAGAAAATGCCTTCATCAGAGACTACTGTGTCTTCTACGTATAGAAAATCGGAGTCTATTAAAAATTCATTTATTCATAAGAAAACCCCATTCCTGAAGCGACTTTGGGATTGGCTGAAGTAATTTTTTGTCATTTATTTTAAACCCGAACACCATGGGATCATCACACCAATCTATGATCAGTATCCGCAACAATCGACGGTTACAGCGTAAAAAATATATTTTCCGTCAAGGTAAACTTGACAAGTTTAAGCTTATTAATGATCAAGAAAAAGAACTTCCTACATCCAATAAAAAACCAAGACTTATTGAGAAACCGCTTCCGATCATGAAGCGACTTTGGGATTGGCTGAAGTAGGGATCAAAGAATAGGTATATGTAAATCCACAATACATTTACCTTCTGGATGCTCGCGATAATCATTGTGATACATTTCAAAAGGATGTTGTTTTCCTTTCTTATAACCCTGTTCATTCATCCAAACAAATAAACTAGTCCAAGCCCTTTCAAATGCCGAAGGGTGAATTTCAAATCGTCCTACAATACAGGTACTCTCATCTAGATGTAAGGCATGAACTTGACCCTCCAATTCATAGTTTTGATCCGAATGTAAGAATATTTTCATCCGCACTTGATCAGGCGCGGTTACTTTCACGCTATCATAAAACAGTCTTCCCAATTTCGTATCTGGAGCACGCATCAATCCTTGCCCATTGGCCCATCGGATCAAGGTATCAAATCCTTGTTCTACCTGATTCATACCAATATGAGTAACTGCCGCCAAATCCATTGAAGGTACTTCTTTAATATCTATTGTTGTCTGCATCATCAACCATTTTTTAAGATTATCAATGATACAAAGATATTCGTCATAGTCCGGGTAGCTTTGACCATTCTTGCTATTCAATATGCGAATCTTGCTAAAAGGTTGATTGTGTTGTTTTTTAAATTCAGAAGGACTAACACCGTAAAATCTTTTAAAACTACGTGTAAAACTCGATCCATCATTAAAGCCGCATAAACGAGCAATTTGACCTATTTCAGCTTCTCGATGAATCAGTTCGATAGCTGCTTTTTCAACCCTACGTCTCAACACATAAGCGTTCAATGTTTCATTCGTGACATACTTAAAAACTCGATGAAAATGATACGGAGAAAATAGGGCGATTTTAGCGATGGACTCCAAGTTTAAGTTGTCATCGAGGTGATCATCGATAAATTCAAATACACGATCAATGCGAAGCATGTACTCCTCTTTTATTTTGGGTATCTGCGCTGACATGCCTTAGATACAAACCTTATCCAAATTGGCGACCGCCTGTGGAAGCTTGAGCTTTGCCGCCTTCCGCATATCTTTACAAGCTGCTTCCTCTTTTTCCAATTGAACATGTACATTGGCACGATTGTAATACGCCTCTGCAAATTTTGGATCCAATTTGATGGCCTGATTGAAACTTTCCAAGGCCTCTGAAGGATTTTCCATATTTAAATAGGCTACTCCGATACTATAATGATTCTTGGGATTACTCGGATCATACTCCGCTAAAGTACTATAATCTTGAAGGGCTTCTGCATACAATTTCTCGTTCAAATAACAGATCGCTCTGTTTTTTCGCGCTGCCGTATAATCAGGCTTTACCTCCAAGGCCATGCTAAAATCCATCATTGCAGCACGTGTATCTTCCATCTTCATTTTACAATACGCTCGATAGTAATATGCCTCCGCCATCGACGGATCTTGTCGCAAGGCATTTGAGAAATCTTGGATGGCCTCCGTAAAAAGTTCTGATTTCAAATAAGCCTTTCCCCGTTGCATGTATAATTTCTTATCGCCGGGCTTCACCTTCAAGGCATCGGCATATATGAGTGCTGCGCGTTCATAATCTTTCTTCTTCTCATAACACAGCCCCAAATTATACATGGCATTGGTAGATTTAGGATCTAGTTTTAAGGTCTTTTCTAAATCTTTTATAGCCGCATCGTACTCTTTTAATCGGATCAAACAAGAACCGCGATTCATATATGCCTGCGCATAATCCGAATCCAACTTGAGCGCTTCTGTAAAGGAAAATATAGCCGTTTCATATAATTTCAAACGCATCAAAGAATATCCTTTGTACAAATGTGCTTTCTTAAACGTCTTATCATACTTCAAGGTCTTATCAAAATCATTAATAGCCTCCTCGTATCGCTTTAGATTCAACTTTGCATTGGCACGATTGTAATACGCATTGGTGTAATCCGGCTTTTCTTTAATAGCTTTTGAATACAATCCAATCGCCTTTTCAAAATCGTTATTTTGAAACGCATCGACCGCCAAATTAAAGTACTCTACTGCCTTCTCGTCATTTTGGGCGTAAGCCCCCAAAGAAAAAATAGCGCTAAAAACAGTAATAAAGAAAACTCGAGTCCATGCGTGTACAGAGGAATGTGAAGACATCATAGAAAGTAGATTTTAGTTAAATAGTTACAAGAATGTTGCCAAAAAATTGGCTTAAGGTGTATAAATTATTGCATTCATCTACTTTTAAGAAAACCAAAATGAGTACTCAAGCGTATATTAAACGGAATTCAACTTATTTAAATTATTTTTGTTCCATATTTTTTCAGGCACTCTTCGACTTACATAGGCGAATAATGAATGAAAAATAAGAACCGACTTTAATTTGTATGAAAAAAAGCCTTGAATATATTGATATAGATGAAACGGCTTCATCGAGAAAACAGGACCATATTACCTTGGCATTCAAGAGCCAACAGGACCGACGTGTTATAGATGACCGCTTTTACTATGAACCCATGCTATCGGAACACAAAAGTGATCTAAGTATTCTGGAACAATCATTCATGGGTTTTCGTCAAAAATTACCACTGTGGGTATCGTCTATGACCGGTGGCACTGAACGCGCCAAAACCATCAACAAAAATTTAGCGAAAGCTTGTGGAGAATACGGTTTTGGAATGGGTTTAGGCTCCTGTCGCTCCTTACTTTTTTCGGACGAATACCTCGACGATTTTTCAGTCAAAGAACTCATTGGTGACATGCCGCTCTTTGCCAATCTTGGCATCGCACAAGTGGAGATATTAGCCGAACAAGGTGATTGGCAACGGATCAAAGACATGCTCCAAAAGCTGAATGCCGACGGTTTGATCATACATGTTAATCCTCTACAAGAGTGGTTACAACCGGAAGGCGATCGATTTGCGAAGCCGCCGATTGATACGATCAAGAAAAGCTTAGACCATCTGGATACGCCTATCGTTGTAAAAGAGGTCGGACAAGGAATCGGCCCCAAAAGTTTGGATGCACTGATGCGATTGCCTTTAGCGGCCATCGAATTTGCGGCAGCTGGAGGAACGAATTTTTCAACCATAGAATTATTCCGAGCCGAAAAACAAAAACAAGAATCATTGGACATTGCTACTCATGTCGGCCATACTGCCGAAGAAATGGTACATATACTCAATCAATTGATCGATCATCACGGTAGCGATTATCTAGTCAAAGATGTCATCATTTCTGGTGGCGTTAGAAACTTCTTAGATAGTTATTATCTCCGAGAAATTTGTCAACTAAATGCGATATCTGGACATGCCTCGGCTTTCCTAAAATATGCACTAGAAGACTATGAGCAACTTTGCCAATACATAGAGATTCAAAGGGATGGACTCCTCATGGCTGAATCTTTTCTTACCGTCAAAACAAGAAAAACACAAGGATGAACAAAAGAATCTCAGGGTTTTCAAAACTCAATAAAGCAGGAAAAATAAAATGGATCGTCAAGACCTTTTATAAAGATCCTGAAGCGGTGATGAACGAATTGATGAGTTACTGGCATTCGAATGAGGCAGAACAAAAGATCATCGATGGATTCAGTGAAAACACCATTAGTAACTTCATCCTTCCATATGGAGTGGCTCCCAATTTCATGATCAATGATAAGGTATACTGTGTACCGATGGTGATTGAAGAAAGTTCGGTGGTAGCCGCAGCTTCCAGCGCGGCAAAATTCTGGGCGGACCGAGGTGGCTTTAAAGCGCAAATTCTCGGAACGCGGAAAATTGGTCAATTACATTTCAAATGGCCAGGTAAAGCCTTAAAACTCCGAGCTAGAATGGATGATATTCGAGAACGTTTGCTCAATGATGTAGCAGATATTACTCGAAATATGGAAAAACGAGGCGGTGGTGTCCGAGAAATCGAGCTCATCGATTTTACACAAAAAATGGATAGCTATTATCAACTTCGAGTGAGTTTCGAAACCTGTGATAGTATGGGCGCCAATTTTATTAATAGTGTGTTGGAACAGTTTGGGCAATCGTTGCAAAGTTTCGTTTTAGAAGACGCGACCTTCGAAGGAGACGAAAAAGATCTTGAAATTATCATGGCGATTCTATCCAACTTTACACCACAATGTATGGTACGGGTTGAGGCAAGCTGTCCGATCAAAGATTTAGGAACCTTCCCGAATAACATGAGTGGAGAAACCTTTGCTCGTAAGTTCCACGACGCCATTCAAATTGCACACATTGACCCTTATCGTGCAACAACGCACAATAAAGGAATTTTCAATGGAATCGATGCCGTGGTTTTGGCAACAGGTAATGACTTTAGAGCCATAGAAGCCTGTGGACATACTTATGCAGCACATGAAGGCCGATATCGATCACTCAGTCACTGTTCCATCCACGATGGTATATTCAAATTTTGGATTGACTTACCTTTGGCAATTGGTACCGTCGGCGGATTGACGAGTTTACACCCAATGGCAAAACGATCCTTAGAATTACTAGAAAATCCATCTGCTGAAGAACTGATGCAAATCATCGCAGCTACTGGTTTGGCACAAAACTTCGCCGCCGTTCGCTCTTTAGTTACGACAGGTATTCAACAAGGACATATGAAAATGCACTTGATGAATATTATCAATAACTTACAGGCGACCGACGAGGAAACAGATGCTCTCATAGCTCATTTCGAATCAGAAACTGTTAGTTTTTCTGCGGTAAGAACCAAGCTAGAAGATATCCGCCAATCAAAAAATCGGAGAATCAATCAATAACCTTTTTCGAAGAAAAAAGACATGACGGATACCACCCTATCCAGTAGTCCTGGAAGACAAGACTGGATAATATTAATATTCCTAAGTATCGTATGGGGGAGTTCCTTTATCCTCATCAAATATGGACTGGATTACTTCTCACCCATGCAAGTTGGAGCCCTGCGTGTACTTATTTCGAGTGTGGCCTTCATCCCAATTTGTATCTACAACTTCAAAAAAATCGATTGGACACTTTGGCCATTTTATCTGTTAGTCGGACTTTGTGGAAGTGGCATTCCAAGCTTTTTATTTCCTTTAGCACAGCAAGAACTTTCATCATCAGTAGCCGGTATTCTAAACTCGCTAACACCGCTCTTTACCCTAGTTATCGGAAGTCTCGTATTTTCGACCATCGTTTCAAAATGGAAAACCCTCGGTGTCATTATCGGTTTTATCGGAGCAGTCATTCTCACGGTTATGGGCGAATCTCTAGAAATTGGAGGTAAGGCCATATATGGTTTATTTATCGTTGCTGCGACCCTCTGTTATGGAACCAGTGTCAACGTTGTCAAAGAAAAATTAAATCATCTCAACCCGACCATTCTGAGCTCGATTGCCTTTAGTTTCTTGATTCCTTTTGCGCTCGTACTATTTTTCACTACTGGAACTTGGGATGCCATTGTCAGCAATCCAGATTCTTGGAAAGGATTGACTTATGTAGCTGTACTGTCACTATTGGGTACCTTTTTGGCCTCCATCTTGTTTTACCAAATGGTCCAGCGCACCAACGCCGTATTTGGTTCCTCGGTGACCTATTTGATTCCCATTATATCATTAGCATGGGGAATATTCGACAACGAAGTCTTCACTGTATTCCATGTTATTGGAATGATGCTTATATTAGTCGGCGTATATTTAAGTAGAAAATAATGAGTACTCAAATTCCTGGATTGTACATCCTCGAAACCGAAGAAAAAGGACGCGGAATATACACATCCATTGATATTAGTGCTGGAGATATCATAGAATCTGCGCCGGTTATTATTTGTGATTCAGTCGACACCAAGTTGATTCACAAAACACATCTCCACGATTATTACTTCACTTGGGGCGAAAAAGAATCGGCCATCGCATTGGGCTATGGCTCTTTGTACAATCACAGTACCGACCCAAATGCAGAATTTATCCTTGATTTTGACAATCATTCTATCGATTTTCAGGCGATTAAAGATATAAAAGCAGGTCAAGAAATTACGATTCATTACCACAGTGATGAGGAAACCGATTTCAAAATTTGGTTTGACGTAAAAGAATAGTT
Source organism: Saprospiraceae bacterium (assembly GCA_020628475.1). Lineage (GTDB taxonomy): Bacteria > Bacteroidota > Bacteroidia > Chitinophagales > Saprospiraceae > JAHDFB01. The sequence goes on from JAHDFB010000008.1 coordinate 6,618, forward strand.
TCTCTGCCAAAACAAAATATGTGCGCTAATTATTAATTATACAGGCTATAATTCATATATTGAAACAGCACCAGAAAAGCACATTTTTTGTACAAAAACAGTTAAAATGAACTCTAAAACATTAGCAAGACTTATTCCCTTCGGAATCATCGCTCTTTTTCTCATAGTCATCCTCTCCAACACCACTTTTCTAACGATTGATCCGGGAGATCGCGGGGTATTATTTAAGCGATTCTCTGGTGGTATTGACACCGAAAAAATATACGATCAAGGATTTCATGTGATCGCGCCTTGGAACAAAATGTATATCTACGACGTGAAGGTAAATGAGCACTTCGAAAAGATGAGCGTCCTTTCTAAAAACGGATTGAATATTGAGATCGATTTATCCTTCCGGTATTTTCCTGATCGAAATGAAGTGGGACAGCTACACAACGAAGTAGGACAGGCCTATCGAGATAAGATCATCATTCCAGAAATTCGGTCGGCGACTAGAGAGGTCATCGGTAAGTACTTACCAGAAGAATTGTATTCCACAAAGCGCGAAGCAATCCAGGAAGAAATCTTCAAAATATGTAAATCCAAAATTGCTCAGAAGCACCTAGTATTGGACGACGTATTGATTCGAGAGGTGAAATTACCAGAAACCCTTCAGGCGGCCATTGAACGAAAATTGAAGGAAGAGCAAGAATCCCTGCAGTACGAATACATCCTCGAAAAGGAACGTAAGGAAGCGGAAAGAATCGTCATCGAAGCTCAAGCAAAGGCAGATGCCAATAAGATATTAAATGCGAGTTTGACTTCCAATATATTGCGTGATAAAGGCATCGAAGCGACCTTGAAACTCGCCAATTCACCCAATAGTAAAGTAGTTGTTGTCGGCGGTTCGGAAAACGGCGGACTACCACTGATCTTAAATAACTAATATCGTCTAAAGAGATTCAGATCCAAGGATTTGAGCTAAAGGGGAGGTCGATTGTAAAATCGGCCTCTATTTAATAGATATAATTCTTACGTGTCCTAAGTAGTGTTTTATAATAATGGCGATGCCTGCGGCCCCGGTCATCCGTGATTTCATCCCTCCTGTCGTCGGGACTGCGCTTGCGCTGGTCACTACTACCCGTATCGCGGGACAAAAAGTAAATAATAATATTATTCCAAAAAATAACGAATCACCATTTATGAACTATAAGAACCAAGTTGAATCTCCCCTATCAGATAATGAATTAAAGACTTTATTAATACAGTATTTTAATCTACATAAATTCATTCTAGCTTCAGATATGCAATCCAAATTGGTATTTAAATGTGGAAGTAAGATTAAGAATTTAGTTACGTTCAATCCTTTAAAGTGGAAAAGTGAAACCATCATTAATATTGAAAATTCAATCGTCGAATATGAATGTACCGTCGACGCTAGTTTTCAAGCTGTGACAATACAAGAAGAAAAAGTTTGGGATACCTTCATTGCGAATCTTGAAACTACCATTGAGCGTGGTAAACTTTCAACTCAAAATATAAGAGCAATATCTCAAGATAATAAAAGGTCTATCAGAACTTATATTTTATATGTTATTTTGGGAGCAGTGATATTCGGAATACCTTCTGGAATTATTAGTCATTATACAGAAATCAATCTATTTATATTCATCGGCCCATCCATTGGAGGCTTACTATTCTTATTCTGGAAAATGATCAATGAAAGAAATAATTATCAAGATTAACGATCGATAAAATCAAAAATCGACCATTTGATAAACGAATTATGACCGAAGAAGAATATAGATTTCAGCTTATTAAAGCATTAAATAGGGAGAAGTCATCTATTCTATCAAATATCAACTCATTTTTACAAAAAATACCATCAGAAGCCGTCCGAGTAAATATCATTATAGCACCAAACCAAGATGGCAAAGGTGGTTTTTGCATACATGGTGGATTAAATGGTCCCAATTTATATCACTTGAACCAAAATGTGTTCGACTGGACTCGTATTCTCGAAATCAAACAAGGAATCGACGGTTTCGAACCTGATGTTCCTATGCTTAATCCATTAACAACTGATTTTAACGTAAATGACATCCTTGAAAAAATCTGTTTTGAATGGATTGATCATCATTGGAATGAAATTGACGATGCACATGTCAAAGTGGCCATTACCATTTATAGCGACTACATTTAAAGCATGCAAAAAGTTTAATAAGAAGTAATATTCTATGGTATTCTTATATAAGCCGGTTACTCATCAATAATTCGATCCAAATCGACGTGCTCCTTGATCAATTCGATCGCACGGCTAATTTTCCAAGGAGTAGACCGATTGATTTTTACTTCGATTCTGGATATTTTTATGACGGCGCCATACGTATCTAAGAAAGTATTGATGACGGGAATATTGTGCGTCTCAATATACTTCAAGGCATATTCATCCAGATCGGGTTCACCAGTAATAACTATTCCCGAAAGAGGAGAGTTTTTCAATCCTAAAGTATTCGACATTCTAGAAATCTTCGAAAGCGCATTGTGCAAACTTCGACTACTGACAATCAAACACAAATCCTCTGATTTTTTGAGCTCTTTGTACTCCACCAAACTACCGGCAATCACATCTTCTACCTTATTAGCTAGAAATTCTCCTCCATATAAAACACGTCCTTTTATGGCAGAACAAACACGTTTCATTAAAGGATAAGCTAAACTCTGTTCATATGGAATCAATCCCAATAATGGCAGCTTGTTTTCTTTCAACCAAAGTCCCACATAATGTCCGATTTTTTCAATCTTGTCCGGCCGAATTTTATTAATGATTACTCCAATAATGGGTACATTTTCTTCTCTAAATAAAGATAAGGACATATTCAGTTTATCGATCGTATTTCCGATTCCTCCCTCAACGACCATCACAACGCCTGCATTCAACAATTTAGCAACACGCGCATTGGAAACATTGGCAACGCTTCCTACTCCAGGGTGCCCAGTGCCTTCAAAAATCACGATATCGTGTAATTCGTCCAACTGAGAGGCCGCATGTATAATACGATCATTCAACTTGTATTTGGATGGATTATCCAGAAACAATTGCGTGGCGCCTTTGCCCAGAATTACTGGCGAATGTAAGGCTGGATCGAGATCAAACTTGATCAAATCAGAAAATAGTAAAGCATCTTTATCTACCCGTAAATTATTGATATCAAGAAACTGTTGTCCCACCGGCTTACAATAACCCACATTTTTTCCTCTGCTCAACAAACCCGCTACCAACCCTAAGGTGGTCGTTGTCTTCCCTACATGCTGGCTCGTAGCCGCTACATAAATATGCTTTCTCATAGATTCCTAACTTAGACGACGAAGATAAAAAATTACAAAAAAGATCAATCCTTTTGATCCTTACTTTTTCATAATGCCTGTTAATAAGCTGTTAAGCGCAGAAAGTGGATGCACAGATTATCTTATTTTTGGATCAATTTACATGAACAATGTCAAATAGAAGTATTCAATACATATTAATACTTGGTGCCCTCGCCATTCTGGGAGTAGTCTTTATTCAAGCCTACTGGGTGGTAAACACTTGGAATTTGAAAGATGAAGAATTTGATTATTCCGTTCGTGTTGCGCTTCGTAAAACAGCCGAGTCATTAGCAACATTCAACAATTCTCGTCTACCCAAACAGAATATCATTCAGCGAAGGTCGAGTAATACCTATGTCGTCAATATCAATGATATAATCGATGCACAGGTACTGGAAGATTATCTAATCCAAAACTTTGAAGCCAGAAGTTTAGATGCCGACTTTGAATACGGTATCTATGACTGTCTCAGCGATGATATGCTTTATGGAAACTATTGTGACATCGGATCGCGAAACAAGGAATCGTCCGAAGAGTCAATACTGCCGAAGTTCAAAGAGTTGGAGTATTACTTTGTAGTGCGTTTTCCATCGAAAATGAGTTATGTGCTGAGTAATCTATCTCAGGCGACCTTATTTTCTGCCATCACCTTATTGGCTATAGCATTCTTTATCTACGCAATCTTCGTGATTCTTCGTCAGCGGCGTTTATCAGAAATGCAACGCGACTTTATCAATAACATGACGCACGAGTTCAAAACACCCATCGCTTCCATAAAATTAGCTGCTGCCACGATTTCTAAAGATGACTATATCAAGGAGAATCAACGCTTGGCTAAATATTCGGAAATCATCGAAGAACAAGGAACACGTCTCAACGAGCAAGTTGAAAAATTACTCAATGTTGCCGCGCTCGAAAAAAGAAGCATTGATTTACAAATTGAAGAAATCGATTTAAATGCCCTTTTAACCGAGATACATGAAGACGTATCTATGCGAATTAAGGAGAAAAATGGTCAATTTACATTCCAAGAAAAGGCTGAAAATGTATCCGTTCGAGCAGATCGAATACATATCACCAATGTGATCTATAGTCTACTTGATAATGCCATCAAGTATAGTCGAGATTCTCTGGATATTCAATTGATCCTTTCCAAACAAAGCATTGAAATAAACGATAAAGGCATCGGTATTGACGCAGAAAATATCAAAAAGATATTCAAGAAATTTTTTCGGGTTCCTACCGGCAACATACATAATGTAAAAGGCTTTGGACTGGGCTTATATTACGTAAAAACTATATTAAATAAATTGGGTTGGACCATAGAGATTGAATCCGAGATCAACGTGGGCACTAAAATCAAACTTAACTTTTAAAAGCATGAAGGCACATATTTTTTATGTCGAGGATGATGAAACCTTAGCATTCTTAACCAAAGATAATCTAGAACAACAATCCTACGAGGTATCTCATTTTCCCAATGGAGAAGTCGCTTGGAATGCCTTCAAGGATGGCAACTATGATATATGCGTGCTCGATGTCATGCTTCCAGAAATGGATGGCTATACACTGGCGAAAAATATTCGTTCCATGAATGATAGTATCCCAATCATCTTTTTGACGGCGAAAACGATGAAAGAAGATAAAATCACTGGATTATCACTAGGTGGCGATGATTACTTGACCAAACCATTTAGCATAGAAGAACTCACCTTAAAAGTAGATATATTCTTACGTCGCAAAAATGTCGTTACACCTTCCGACAGCAACATCTATAAAATCAGTTCAGAGATCAAGCTTGATTCGAAAAATCTTGTTTTACAGCGACCTAGCGGGGATAAAGACCTTACACAAAAGGAAGCCGATTTACTTAAAATGTTTGCAGAAAATAAAGGCACAACTTTAAAAAGATCCATCATCTTGGAGAAAATCTGGGGCACAGATGACTATTTCTTAGGTCGGTCTTTAGATGTTTTTATTTCTAGACTGCGCAAGTATCTATCTGAAGATGAGTCGATTAAAATTGACAACATTCATGGTGTAGGATTTCGCCTGGTCAATAAATAAGGAATTACACGCATCTTCCAACCTTTGATCCGAAAACGTCGTCTATCAAGTCAGAAGTTAAATTGTTAAATAATTTAATAATAGCTCTCAAAATTTGTCGTTATAGGTTCAAGCGGTTAAAGTATTGTTAATAAAAACAACGCGGGAACTGTGTTTATCGTTAAAAATCTGTAACTTCAATCTATGAAATAGAGCTTTACCTTTTTTGTAACAAAATATATTTGTTATGCCCCAACTATTTATAAATCAAAACTTACACCATGGATATTTCAATTAAACTAAAACATGCAGAGCAGGATTTTATCCAGGCATGTATTAATGGTGAGCGATGGGCCCAACGCAAAATATATGAAGATCATTACTCAATGATGCTTCCTGTCTGTCTTCGTTATGCTACTGATGAAAACGAAGCACTGGACATATTACATGAAGGATTTATTAAGGTTTTTAGACACATTTCGAAGTATACGCCGGGCACTTCATTAACCGCCTGGATTCGTAGAATCATGGTCAATACCTCGATTGATTATTACAGAAAACAGTCCAAACGTAGAACAACAGATTTAGATACCGTATATAACATGACGGATGATCAACCGGACATCATTTCTGAAATGTCGGCAGAAGAAATACTCAAAGCCCTGCAAACACTGACACCTTCGTACAGAACAGTATTCAATTTGTACGTGGTGGAAGGATATTCACACAAAGAAATTGCAAAAGAATTGGGAATCACAGAAAGCACTTCGAGAAGTAATCTCGTTAAAGCTAGGGGGAAACTTCGCCAAGCCATTAATTTAATGTATTCAGGAAAATGAATCTGAACGATTTCGATGACATATTAAAACAAAAGCTGAAAGACATTTCGGTGCATCATGCTGCCCCAGATTGGGATAGAATGAGTAAGGAATTGGACGAAGATTCTGTGAAAGATCAAATTTTTGATGAACAAATCAATCGAAAGTTACAGCAGCTAAAAGTACATCAATTTGCAAAGCCAAATTGGACTGGATTATACACACTCATTGAACGAAGAATACAAAATAAACGTCGAGTTATCATCAATAAAACATTCGAAGTTTCATTGGTACTACTCTTGTTTTTTACCGCCTTCAACATTGGATTTCAAAGCCAACAGAACATACCATCCTCCGATGATCATCTGAATCAATCAAGCCCTAGCTTCTATGCTCAGTCGGAAACCTTAAAAAATGACAAGTCAAATATAGCGCTGGTAACAAATCCTTCGGAAGATCAGCAAAGCCTAAGCGAATCTTTGGTCAATGATCAAAAATCTTCAAAAGCTAACACCAGATTAACCTACCAATCTACCCCATTAGCTACCTTGAATTTATCGATGGTTGATGATGCCTCTATTTCTGCAGTACAAGGAACTGCCTTGAACACGCAGGAATGGAATCAACAACTCCATCAAGATCACACAGTCAAGGAAAACCTGTTAGTAAATCATATCGATGACATTCCAGATGAAATCATGGCAAAGGCCTTCGCTAAAGACTTTCCAACCTTGCAATTGGATCATTTAGAGTTACATGCATTGGAGTCCGATGTTGCCATAAATCATTCAGCTGTCCTAGGATTGCAGAAGGTTTCATCGCCTAATTGGTTCATTGCTGCTTCTACCGGAATCAATCTTAATCATATAGAATCGGCCTTGTATAAATGGATCGATCAAAATGACGATAGTTTCCATAGAAACAGTGATGGTCATCAAAGTCCTTATCGAAGTTCGTACAACTCGCAGGTTGCGCTACGGTTTGGATATGCATTGGGTAAAATAGAGATTTCCAGTGGAATCAATTACCAACAAGTGGATTACGATGTCGATTTAACCACAACAGACTTCAATTTATCTTCGAAGACAGAAACGCACTTCAGCAATATTAAATACGACTTCTTGTCTATTCCGTTAGAATTAAGTGTTCCGATTTATTCCCAAAATGCTTGGAAAGCTAGGATTCATGCAGGTGCTTTTGTGAATCTTTTATTGAATACGCAAAATTCTGTAGAACAAAGAATAAAAAGAGGATCGCAATTGTACGAAGCTTATCAAGAAGATGTTGACTTAAGCTATTTAGATTATGATTTTCCAACAGGATATTTCTCTGATGAAGATCGTCATGGAAAAAGTCATATGTTCTCTGAGTATGCACGTTACAAAGCCCTTTTCGGCCTAAGTTTATCAAAACGAATTCGAGCGAATACGGAGATCTTCGGTAGAACCGATTTTCTATACCAATTGCCAAGTACCAGTCTTCTCAATAAGAACATTGATTTGATCAATGCCGTATCATTCAACATTGGTATTAAAAAATACATTAGTTAGGATTTCGTCCTCGAACTAAATCTTCAATACAGCATTTCCCCTAATTACATCCTCTATCCAGTAGAGAATTCGAGTGAACAGTATGAAAATTGTCCGCAGAGAAGTCATTTATTCTGTTAAGATGAAAACATGCTTACATTTTGTGTGTTTTAACACTTGATTTGAACTTTCTTGAAACTCATTTCTCTACGAAAAAATGTAGATTTGTTAGACAACGGGATTATATATGTTTACGGATAAAGGGCTATTCAATTTTATAGTATTATTACTATTATCATCAATACAACTTCATGGACAATGTCCAGATGATTCACTCAATGTAGAAATTTTATATCATTATGTCGACTTGAACCAACCTTCCGCAAGTGGGGTCAATTACAATGACGTTTGGGGATATGTAGACACGGCTGGGAACGAATATGGAATTATCGGTGGAGCCGATTCAATCCTTATATTCAATGTCACCAATACCGATTCCATCTATAAAGTAGGAGCCCGTCCCGGTGATGGTGTCACCATTTGGCGAGATATGAAAACCTATGACAAGTATCTTTATGCCGGATGTGATAATTGTAGTGAAGGAATCAAAGTTTTTGATCTTGGAGCTTTACCAGACTCTTTTGTCCAAGTAAATCAATTTACGACTGACTTTGTAAACTCGCATAACATCTATATCGATACCACATCTGCCCGTTTATATGCTGTAGGAACAGATAACGCCAGTGGAATCGCTGAAGGGTTTGCTATTTATGATTTGGCAAGTAACCCTGTCAGTCCGCCTTTGCTGAAAAAACTCAGATTAGACACATTGCCTGGAGAGGTATCCAGTGTGAACTATTACATCCACGATATATTTGTTCGCGATAGTTTTGCTTACTGTTCTCATGCACGTACCGGTTATGGAATATGGAACGTTGCCAATGTAGATAGCATCTATAAACTTTCGATGCTAGCCCTACCCGATCCAGATAATCGTACCTATGTACATTCTTCTTGGAACACGACCGATAACAACTATGCCTATGTAGCCTCTGAAGTATTTGGAAATGAGCAAATATATGTGATCAATCAAACGGATCACGCCAATACCTTTTTAGATACCATTTGGAAAGATCCCTTACTATCCTGTAATAGCATTACAGATAATGTTCCGCACAATCCATACATACGGGATAATTACGTCTATATTTCTTATTACGAAGATGGCGTACAGATTCTGGATGTTAGTAATCCGGATGTACCAGTACGTGTAGGATATTACGATACGCATCAAGAAAATACCGATTATAACGGTACTACAGGAAACTGGGGTGTGTATCCATTTTTGCCTTCTGGCACGATCATCGCATCGGAGACAGATTCTGGATTCTATGCCCTTAAATTCACACCTCCGATTGTACCGATCGAATTAGAGCAATTTGAAGTTAATCCTACGCAAGTACACGATCAGGCTCTGGTAAGTTGGAAAGTGGCATCTGCTGTAAATGTCCGTGAATTCGAATTACAGCGTAGTTTTAATGGTGTTGAATTCGAAAGGATTGATCAACAATTTTTCGATCCAAATATGAACGAATATCAATTCTTGGATAAACATTTATTCCAAGGTCAATATTACTACAGACTGAAATCAATCGATTATGACGGCAGTTTCAAATATTCAGACATTCGGACCTTAAAAATTGAAGACGAAATTGGTTTGGTTCTTCTTCCCAATAGTTCATCTGATGTGATTAACATTCAGCTTTCAAGCAAAGATGATTGGCAATACCATATTTACAATGCGGCCGGTGCTTTGGTGCAACGAGCTTCCTTCAATGGTGACAGCCATCAACTAAACATCGATCCATTATTTGCGGGTGTCTATTTTATTCAGATTTCAAATCGGAATCAAACCGTATCTTCGCGGTTTCAAAAAGTAAATTAAGAGGTCAACTAGACTCATTCGTCTATTATATTTACCTACTGGTATGCTTTTGAAGCATTTGTAAAACATATCTATGTTTTGCGAGTTTATATCCCTACAAATGTATGATGAAGTATGTCTAGATATATTTTTTTAGCGATCGTTTTGTGCCTCTACCTGGTCATCGATATCTATTCTTTCAACGGATTAAAAACGACTTTTCAATCTAATAAGATTTTCAATGTAGTCTATTGGCTCAGCTCGATTTTTTTCTTTCTGGGAATCTATTTTAGTTTTCAATACCTGCAGAGCCATACTGGAATCCGTCCACTTTGGGTCAATCTAACCATCGGTTTAGTGTTCACCATCTTTCTAAGTAAATTACTTTTCGGTGGACTCTTACTGCTGTATGACACCTCACGTGTTGCAGCGGGAATTGTTCAATGGCTAGGAAATGTAGTTGGAATAACGGATCAACCCGGTGAACAATTTGTACCGAAACGTAGAGAATTAGTCACAGGAATTTTAGCGGGTATCACCGCAGTACCATTTCTAGGTATGCTCTATGGAATCACCAAAGGGAAATACAACTACGAAATCAATAAGGTCACCTTAGCCTTTAAAGATTTACCAGACTCCTTTGATGGCTTCAAACTGGTTCAAATATCCGACATTCATTCTGGAAGTTATGACAGTTATGAACAAGTTATGAAAGGAATTCATTTAATCAATGATTTAGATCCAGATGTATTAGTTTTTACCGGGGATTTAGTCAATTCCACGAAAAATGAAATTGATCCTTACATTTCAGCCTTTAAAGCTGCGAATAGTAAAGAAGGAAAATTTAGTATCACGGGTAACCATGATTACTATGGTGTAAATTCAACAGAAGACCAACAAGGATACTGGAAAGATTTTATATCGAAACACGATCAGATGGGTTTTGATATCCTCATGAATGAAAACAGAACTATTCGTCGAGGTGATGATCAAATTCGAATCGTAGGTGTAGAAAATTGGGGCTTGGGTCCATTTCCAAAACGAGGTGATTTGTCCAAAGCTTTGGAAAATGTGGATGCAGACGATTTTACCATCTTATTATCGCACGATCCAACCCACTGGGATGAACATGCTCTAAAACACCAAAAACATATTCATCTAACCTTAAGTGGTCATACGCACGGCATGCAATTCGGTTTGAATGCACTGGGTATTAAATGGTCTCCCATCAAGTATCGATATAAGAAATGGGCCGGTTTATACACCGAACAGGATCAACACTTATACATCAATAGAGGTTTCGGATTCCTAGGTTTACCAGGTAGAATTGGTATGTGGCCAGAAATCACACAATTTGAATTTGTCAAGGCTTAAACAATCAGCCTAAACCTTCTATTTCTTTTAGTACAGCTTCCGCTTCCGCTTGTTTGGCATCACTAGCCTTACGATCTGTAGAAGACAGTCTATACGACTCTTCTAACAGTGCTTTATATTTTTTCTCTAACTTTTTCTTTGGGTCTTTTGACTTGAATAATCCGAACATTTCCTTTTTCTGATAGTAACAATTCGGAACGGAATGGGTTTAGGAAAATGAGATCAAGATGCTATAAAATTAAAAAGCCCAAATTTGCAAGCAAATCCAGGCTCTTTCGACTAAGGTCTCAAAATAAGAAAACTACATCTTTTACTGTGACCAGTTATATTTTTTACATGATTACTATTATTGCACATATCGTGCCAAAAAAGTAAATCTGCGTATTTTTTTATTTTAATTTATTGCTTCCAATAATACGTTACAAATATAAACATATTTTAGAAATTATAATAGATCATTCTCTATTTCATAGCTTATAACGAGCAAAGTTGTAAAAATGTTCGAATATATTGTTTTTTTTATAATATTTTTTTTCTTGCTATACAAGCCATTAATTTTCAAGCTCGTAAAAGTCCGTCATAGTAGCGTTTTGAATATAGAAGGTATCCACATAACTTAATTTTGCTGGGCGTTTCTTCGTTCCTTCCAGCTTAATACCCTCCCATTCGTAATCACAATCATTGTAAATCGTTGCACTAGAAAGTAATAACTCGCCACCACCTTTTACTATAATAGAGGTCGATTTTGCCATATTAAGATGACAAGAAAGCGCCAATAATCCACCATCTTCTATGGTAATATTACCATCAAAATCCACAACACGATTCCAAACGGTCGTATCACGAATGATAATGTCATGATCCGGATCTGGCGTACACCAATGTTTTTTGACCAATTTTCGCTTCTTAGAGTTTATGCGAGACAAGGTTCGATCCGTTTTGGCAATCTGGCAAGGAGTAAAGGCATTCTGAGTACTGTTGTAATCCATTACATTATTAGAAACGGCACCATCACAAGGTGCAGGTCCCTTATTCCAACAATTGGGATTTTCCGGGGTATCGTCACAGCCATCACTTTTGGTCCAAGCATGCGATAATCCCAAAACATGTCCAATTTCATGATTTAATAATCCGGTGTAAGACCAGGGGTCTGCGGGTCTCAAGAAATTGACTCCTAGCTTCACGGCATTGCCTAATGCAATTCCCGCCTCTTTAACTTTATAAGTCTTACTTCCAATACTATCGGGAGGGTGGACCATATAAAAGATGTTTAATACAGAATCCAAATTGACTCCATACTCCTTAATTATCTTCTGACTATAGTTATTCTTGAATCGACCATAATTGAGATAAAATGGATCTTCCAAATAATGAAAATAAATCCCTTCATCATGCGGATCGTTCGGATCTCCCGTCAATACATACCGATAAGGAAGCGGATCTACCGCTGTTTCATTTCCTTCTGGCAATTTCATTTTCTTATTATCACGCAATTTTCCATTCGAATATCGAATCAATCCTTTAGCATATTTGATCCCTGTATCTGGATTATAATTTTGAGTACTATCTAGAGAATTGATAAAATGGATATTGACTCGAATATTTCGCTTGTTGTATAGATACTTTCGATTTCTGTCATAGAAATAGTTCCCAAGACTATTGCAACCTGAATTGTCGTTTCGAATAATGATTTCACCTTGAGCTTTCGTATATAGTTTGGGCGCATGATCATAGCGAACAAAATCTGCCCTTTCAGCAGAGCGTTTTACCATTTTCGACCCATTACATGAAAAGGTAAAGACCATCACTACACTTAATAATACGATCGAGTAGATTGTAAAACCCCAATAAGAAAGCTGTTTCATCTTACATATTTAGCCCTCCGCACACACTTAGAACCTGTCCAGTCACATACTTCGACATATCCGATGCTAAAAACACGGCCGTATCCGCTACATCTTTTCCAGTTCCCAATTGTTTCAAAGGAATGTTAGCCATGAATGTTTCTTTGGTTTTTTCGTCCAAAACATGGGTCATATCTGTTTCAATAAATCCAGGCGCGATTACATTAGAACGAATACCACGTGATCCAATTTCTTTAGCTAAAGATTTGCTAAATCCAATGACTCCTGCTTTAGAAGCCGCATAATTAGCCTGTCCAGCATTCCCAAAAACACCCACGACAGAAGATACATGAATGATCGATCCAGACCGCGCTTTCAACATCGAACGCATCACATGTTTACTTAAATTGAAAACAGATTTTAAGTTTACATTGATGACTGCATCCCATTGATCTTCATTCATACGAAGTAATAGATTATCCTTGGTAATCCCAGCATTATTAATCAATACGTCAATTTTCCCAAATTCTGCCAATATTTCCTTGGTCAAACTTTCAGCGGCCTCGAACGAAGCTGCATCTGATTGATAAGCCTTGACTTTTTGACTATCTGAATTTAATCCGTCTGCAATGGCCAACGCCTCTTCGGCAGAAGAACGATAGGTAAAAGCTACAGAAGCACCTTGTTCAACAAAAACTTCTACCATAGATTTTCCGATTCCTCGAGATCCACCTGTAATTAAAGCTACTTTTCCATCTAACAATCCCATATATTCTTTCGATTTTGTTTGTGCAACAAATATACATTCCTATTTGATAAATCCTTAGGCTTGAAGAATTTGATTATTTGAATATGATCGAGATAACAATCTAAGGATACAAATTGTTAGTTTTACCTTATGGCATTTAATCTTACTTCTAAATTTAGTCCAACTGGTGATCAACCTACTGCTATCCAACAATTGGCGGAGGGCGTAGAAAATGATGAAAAAGCACAAGTTCTCCTAGGTGTGACAGGCTCTGGAAAAACATTTACCATTGCGAACCTCATCCAAGAAACACAACGGCCCACCTTGATTCTTACGCATAATAAAACGTTGACAGCTCAATTGTATGGTGAGTTCTGTGAGTTTTTCCCAGATAACGCCGTGGAATACTTTGTCTCCTACTATGATTACTATCAACCAGAAGCCTATATCACGCATTCTGATACTTATATTGAAAAAGATTTGCAGATCAATGAAGAGATTGACAAACTTCGATTACGAGCTACCACGACCCTACTATCCGGAAGAAGAGATGTCATCATCGTAGCTTCTGTATCTTGTATATATGGTATGGGAAATCCTGAAGATTATTCCAACGGTGTCACTCGAATCAAAAAAGGAGACATTATTAGTAGAAATGCATTTCTTTACAAGCTTGTCGAAGGGCTCTATTCAAGAACTCAAACTGATTTTAAGCGTGGAACTTTCCGCGTCAAAGGCGACACTGTTGACATCAACTTACCATATCTCGACTATGGTTATCGAGTCACATTCTTTGGAGATGAAATCGACGAAATTTCAAAATTAGAGGTTGAAACGGGTAAACGAATCATCGAAATGGATTCAGCAGCAATCTTTCCAGCTAATTTATATGTCGCGCCGAAAGAGCGATTGAAACAAGTGATTCGAGGTATCGAAGATGAATTGGTAGAACAGGTAAAATACTTTGAAGGGGATGGTAGATTTCTAGAAGCCAAACGAATCCATGAACGCACCAGCTTCGATGTTGAAATGATGCGCGAACTGGGATATTGCAGTGGTGTTGAAAATTATTCTCGTTTTTTTGATGGAAGGAAACCGGGTACTCGACCCTTCTGCCTACTCGATTATTTCCCGGACGACTACTTACTAGTCATTGATGAATCCCACGTAACGGTTCCTCAAGTTCGAGGGATGTGGGGAGGAGACCGCGCCCGAAAGACCAATTTGGTATCACATGGATTCAGACTGCCATCTGCTATGGATAATCGTCCATTAAATTACAATGAATTTGAAGGATTAACCAATCAGGTCGTATATGTCAGTGCTACTCCTGGAGATTACGAATTGGAAAAAACGGGTGGAGAAATTGTAGAACAAGTAGTGCGACCAACAGGATTAGTCGATCCTCCCATAGAAGTACGACCTTCTATCAATCAAATTGATGATCTCCTAGAAGAAATCAATAAACGCGTGGATCGAGACGAGCGGGTGCTGGTTACTACCTTGACTAAGCGAATGTCTGAGGAATTGGCCAAATATCTTACGCGCCTACAAGTAAAATGTAGATATATCCATTCGGAAATCGATACGATGGATCGCGTCGAAATCATTCGAGATCTTCGTCTGGGGGAATACGATGTATTGATCGGTGTGAACTTACTGAGAGAGGGCTTGGATATGCCGGAGGTATCCTTAGTAGCTATCATCGATGCGGATAAAGAAGGTTTTCTTAGAAATGATAAATCTCTTACCCAAACGGCTGGTCGAGCTGCTCGGAACGCTAACGGAAAGGTCATTTTCTACGCAGATAAAATGACGCATTCTATGCAGAAAACGATCGATGAAACCAATCGACGACGAGCAAAACAAATCCAGTACAACGAAGAGCATGGTATCGTTCCGAAAACCATCTTTAAGAGTAAAGAAGACATCATTGGTGCTAGTTCCATATTGGATATTCGAGGCAAGAAAAAAGCGTATATCGAAGCGGACGAACCAAGTGTTGCTGCTGATCCGATCGTACAATATATGGACAAAGATCAACTCGAACGCCTGATCAGTACCACGGAAAGTAAAATGCGAAAAGCGGCTAAAGAATTGGATTTTATTACGGCTGCACAGTTACGAGATGAGCTGTTTGCTTTGAAGAAGAAACTGAAAGAAAAATAAGTCAAATTATATCTTCTTCCGGGATAGGGATGGGAAGGACAGCCGTCAGGCTGGTGTCAGCGTAGCTGATACGGAACTAGGTGAACTCCTGCAACAGCCCGGTTTATATCCTTCTGTGAAGGATATAAAATCCCCCTAAATACCTGCCACTCGGTTCCACAAAATCATCCAGAAATCTTTCATAGACCCCTCCGGTGGACCTGATTGATCCTGCATATGATAACGGGTTCCTTCTGTGCTTAGCTGAAAAGGAAATATATAATCGGACGGTTTGGTTGTTTCTCCGCCTATCTGAGCTCCATATCGTAAATCATTGACTTGTAGTGTATCTCCATTGAGCGGAATCACGTTGTAATATCCATCACTAAACCATCGTATAATTTCCATCCGCCGATCATCGGGATACTTGATCAAATCATGATTTTTTTCAATCTCACTGATCTGTACAACGGGATTTTTATCCAACAAGGAATAATAGCCATCATAATAGACCTTATCTCCCTCAGCAATACAATGCCAAAGTATATTATTTAAGATGGAAGGTGTCGTCATATACCTTGAATACTCGACCTGTTCCGTTTTTAAACTCTCTTCAAAAATACGATCTACCAATATCTTATTTCGAACGGTCCAGGCCATATATATCATACTCCAGCCAAAAGCGGCATAATTGAGAATACTTCGCCAAGGATTGGACTTTTTTCTAGTAGCTGCTATGATCAATAGCAATAAAAATGGACCTGTATACGCTGGATCAGCCACAGATATGTTGTTCCATGCCACTCTATAATCACTAAATGGTTGAAATAATTGTGTACCATAGCCCGTACAACTATCCAAAATGGGATGTGTAACAATCGCTACAAAAAACAATAAATACCAGCGCCAGTAAGGCATCTCCACGGAATCCTGTTCTTGTCGAGCAAACTTCACGATCAAACGATAGGCGAAATACAGCACGGCTACCAAGGTAACACCAAGCATGATGTATGAGATTTTCTGATTGACCGCTACAGGAATGACATTGAGTATGAACGCACAAAAGCCAAGAAAAAGAATACCCGCAATGGCGGTGATCCATTTAACTACCGGCTTTTTATGATGTTGATGATCATAAAGCCAAGAGGTGTACCATGCCAATAATAGAGGCATTAATACTGCAAATAATAATGAATGAGAAATTCCTCGATGGAAAGCAAGGGCATCTTCTGGTGTCATAAATATGCCTCCGAACACATCTAGATCAGGAACCGTACCTGCTACAGCTCCCCACAACATGGCTCTATTTCCAATTTTTCTACCCGCAACTGCTTCCCCCATGGAGGCCCCAAGTACGATCTGGGTTAATGAATCCATTTAGCTCACTTTTATATCCGTCGTGTTTTCGAAACCCAGTTTAGTGATGGCATATTTAGAAGCAGACTGTTCCGCTGATTTCTTATTAAAATCCTCGGCTTGTCCCATATGTTCCCCATCTACGATGACAGCAATTCTAAATCGATCACGTTTTTCAAATTTGAATTTTTCCACCAATTTGTAATCGATCGATTTATTATTTTTTTGACACCACTCCAATAATCTGGATTTGAAATTATCATCTTTTTCCTCCAACATATGTATGTCGATATATTTTCGGATGATATGTTCAACAACGTAATGCTTGGTTTTGTTATAACCCGACTCAATATAAATAGCTCCTATCAACGCTTCGAGCGCGTTTCCAAGCATCGTAGAGGACATCTTACCCAAGGAAAAATCAACTAGAATCAAATCCAAGCCCATTCGATCCGCGACATCATTGAGTGTTTTACGCTTGACAATCTTAGATCGCATCTTGGTCATGAAGCCTTCATCCTTTCTAGGATATTTCTGATATAGATAATCAGCCACGATGGTGGAAAGTATGGCATCGCCCAGATATTCAAGGCGCTCATTATTTCCTTCGTGCTGAGGATCGTTGTTCATCGATTTATGCAAAAAAGCCAGTTTATACAAGTGCATTCTGGAAGGAACGATTCCTACCACACTTTTTATTCGCCTTGCCAGATCTCGATCCTTGGACAGGTGAAAATTATATAACCGTCTGATTGCATTCAGCATATACTTATTTATACTTTCTTGAAAATAAGAGAGGCGTTATGTCCTCCAAAACCGAAGGTATTACTTAGTACTGAATTGACCGTTCGATCTTGCGCTTCATTGAAGGTGAAATTAATCTTCGGATCAAAAGCCGGATCATCCGTAAAATGGTTGATCGTAGGCGGCACAAAATTATCTCGTATCGATAGTATACCAGCAATGGCTTCTACAGCACCTGCTGCCCCTAATAAGTGACCTGTCATTGACTTGGTCGAAGAGATATTTAAGTCATAGGTATCATCACCAAATACATTTTTAATGGCTTTTATCTCAGCCACATCTCCCAATGGAGTCGATGTACCGTGAACATTGATATAATCGATATCAGCCGGTGTCATATTCGCTTCTTCCAAAGCCAAAGACATCACCTTTGATACACTGATTCCTTCTGGATGTGGAGCTGTCATATGGTATGCATCTGCTGTGTAAGCTACCGCAACAACTTCGGCATATATTTTTGCTCCTCTCTTTTTAGCGTGCTCATACTCTTCTAGTATCAATGCTCCCGCACCTTCTCCTAAAACAAATCCATCCCGATCCAAATCGAAGGGTCTGGATGCTGTTAATGGATCATCATTTCGAATACTCATCGCTTTCATAGAGGCAAATCCACCTATTCCTGCTTTCGTTACTGCTGCTTCAGAACCACCTGCAATGATGATATCTGCTTTGCCCATTTTAATATAATCTACGGCATTTCCAATCGAGTGATTTGAAGTAGCACAAGCGGAAACCGCTCCATAATTAACACCTTTGAAGCCATAAGCCATAGAAATATGACCTGGGGCAATATCCGAAATCAATTTAGGTATTAAAAAAGGACTGTATTTTGGAGCTCCTTCTCTTCTGGCTTCGGCATCAATCTCCGATTCCATCGTATAGAATCCACCGATTCCACTACCCCAGATTACACCTGCTCTAAAAGGATCTTGCAAATTTTCATAATCCAATCCAGAATCTTCGATAGCTTGACCAGCCGTATACATCGCATATTGGCAGAATGGATCCATACGTCTTAAGGCTTTTCGATCCACATATTTGGAAGGCTCGAAATCCTTTATTTCACAGGCAAAACGCGTTCTGAAATCGGTAGCATCAAAATGTGTTATCATCCCAGCACCACTCTTTCCTTCTTTCAAGGCCTGTCCATAAGTATCAACGTCATTTCCAATGGGAGTTAATGCTCCCAAACCAGTAACTACGACTCTTCTCATATTTTCAATTTTTATAAGGCTGCAAAAATAAATAAATCTACCTAATGAAGATATTTTGCCACCGAAAGCTACTAAATTATAAGAATCTTGCTGTTTACCATATAAAAACAGCAATTTTGAGTAAATTTCCAACGTATTAATCATTGGATCAGTGATTTTGTTTATCCTCAAAAGGCTCTTTTATTTACTTTTTTCGATACCCATCGTGGTATTTATCGCTTTTTTTCTGATAAAAGCGTCGCCCATTGATCCCGTCGAACAGCTCATCGACCAAGGTGAATTTTCATTGGATAGTGAGGCTTATTCCAAGATTTATACCGAAACTGCTAGAAATAATGGCCTTGATAAACCCCTATTTTATTTTTCCATCAGTACCAGTAACTACGATAAAGATTTTTATCAATTGGTTTTGCCTGCTGATATCACATTCTTTAAAAATTTACTACGCGAATCATTTGATTATCAAGCCATCAAACAATTACACCAAGCGCTGAATCAGCTCAACAAAGAAGCCTCTAAAGAATTGAAACCCTATATTTCTTCCATTCTTTTGAGCAAAACTATTGATGAAATTGATAAGAGTCTGGAGCAGTTACAATCGAAGAGTCCCGGATACTATGCCGTCATCGCGCCTTCTGTGCAAACATTAAAGGCCAGTAAATCGAATCTTTTCAGATGGATCCCTTCATGTACATGGCACGGATTGGATAATCAATACCACCAATCCATTTCGAAAATATTCCGTTTTGATTTAGGCGCATCCAAACGAGATGGTCGCGCCGTACAAGTCAAAATCAGACAGGCTTTTTCGCTGACCCTATTGATGATCATTCTAGCATTACTTTTCTGTTATCCTTTTTCAATCTGGCTGGGAAAGCAAATGTTCATACATCGCCATAAACGATGGCCAGGCATACTAGAATCCATTCTTTTTATGTTTGCTTCGATTCCATTATTCTGGTTGGCCACCATGGCGCTGAGTTTATTTACCACACCTGAGTATGCAAAATGGCTACATATATTTCCGAGTGTAAGTAATTTTGACATGCATTTGAAGGATCACTTTTGGCAAGGTATCTGGAACAACATACATCAATTGATTTTGCCGATCATCTGTATGGTTATCTTAGAGTTGGCCATCGTAACGAGACAAATTGCCAATCTGCTGCAAAAAGAAGCACATCAAGTCTATATCAATACAGCCAAAATGAAAGGGCTGGATCATAAAGACATCATCCATCATCATATGTATCGCTCTGCCAGAATTCAAATGATTACGATGATCTCCGGAGGTATTACCAGCTCCTTAGCCGGTTTTGTTGTCATCGAATATATTTTCAATATTCTCGGAATAGGAAGACTACTCTTAGACAGCATAAAATTCTCGGACTGGCCAGTACTCCTAGGCATCATTCTATTGGTGTATATCCTGACCAATATAATTGTTACTATAGCCGATATATTGATCAATCGTTTTGATCCTCGATTAAACCTATTTGATCATGCGCAGTAGTACATCTTGGTCATATCGTATAGCTTGGATATATCTCCTTTTATTAGCTTCTATAGCTATTATCGGACCACTTTTTACCAGTAATGCACCTTGGAAATGGACGCATAACGATACGAATGTTTACCCGGCTTGGAGCATGTATTTGGATCAGTGGGGTCTCCAGGAAGCTCCACCTGCTTGGAAACTCAAAGATTGGAACACCGTACCCGGACAAAAAGTAGAAAATCTAATTCCTTATGATCCAAACTACATGGATCTCTCGGCGGTCGGAGCTAAAAAACCAGGATTGGATTCCAAGCACTTACTCGGAACGGACCTATACGGTAGAGATGTATTAGCTGGACTTATACAAGGCTGTCATGTATCCTTACTCATTGGATCTTTATCCGTCGTATTAATGCTCATACTCGCATTTCTCTTCAGTATATTTACCAGTTATGTAGGAAATGAATCACTTAAACTAAGTATTCCACAAATAATACTGTTGACGCTTGTAGCTATGATGCTTATTTATTATCTATTCATAGCATTTCCTTCTTCTTCCTTAATAGTGGGTATATTCAAAGTGCTCATCTTGATCAGCATGCTCGCCGCTTTGAGTATTTGGCTACAACGAAACAAAGTACTTTCTTGGGGCAATCAATATTTCATTCCTTTGGATCTCGTAGGATTGCGATTCTACGAATTGTTTAAATCAATTCCTGCGCTGATAATTCTATTGATTTTAATCGGTATCCAACCGGAAAAATCAATCTTCAATCTGGCTCTGACACTAGGCTTATTACTCTGGCCGATATTGTATCGATACATACGAATAGAATTTCATCAAGAAAAAGCAAAAGACAGTTTTCAATCATATAAGAATATGGGATTTGGTCATTTGCGAATCATTTTCATTCAGATGCTTCCAAATATTATGGCCACTTTAATCACACCAATTATATTCATTTTCATCTCTGTTATTGTGACCGAGGCTACCCTATCTTTTCTGGGGATTGGGCTCAATGAGAACATTATTAGTTGGGGAAAAATACTGGCTCAAGCAAGACAACGTATCGATGCTTGGTGGCTGATTTTATTTCCAGGACTTTTATTGTTTTTATGCTTGTATGCCTTAAACATTATTGCTCGATATTGGAGTCAACAGTCCATACAAAAAGCCTGATTCGATCCCTGCGAAATATCAGGAAGAGCAGGCAATTATTTTAATCGCTAAAGCCTTATGAATACATGGCTTATATATTATTCATTAAATTCTATGTAGATAGTTTGTGTCACAAAGGGTATATCTTCTATCTAAAAACACTATTTTTGCCTACCCATGAGCAATAAAAAAGGACTTCAATCATTATTAGAATGAAGTGAATCGGAGTGAAGATAAATGCGGGGTACTCTTGTCCGATTCAGCTGAAAGAATATATCGAGTAAAACATTCAGCTCTATATTTGCTAATAAAATATAACCAATATTATGGTTTTCTTAGAATTCGAAAAACCACTAGAAAGCTTACACGAGCAACTGGAAAAATTCAGGCAAATAAATGCCGAAGGAGATATTGATGTAAGCGATAAAATTGTTGAAATAGAAAAGAAAATAGTTGCTAAACGAAAAGAAATTTTTAGCAACCTAAATAGATGGCAGCGTGTTCAATTGTCTAGACATCCTGAACGTCCATATACCTTATATTACATCAATGAGATGTGTAAAAACTTCACTGAATTGCACGGTGATCGTTATTTCAAAGACGATAAAGCAATCGTCGGAGGAATAGGGAAAATAAATGGACAATCTTGCGTCATCTTAGGGCATCAAAAAGGGGTTAATACCAAATTACGCCAATACCGAAACTTTGGAATGGCAAACCCAGAAGGCTATCGAAAAGCACTTCGGCTGATGAAAATGGCCGAGCGATTCAATATGCCAGTGATCTGTTTGATCGATACACCGGGTGCATATCCAGGTATCGAGGCTGAAGAACGAGGTCAGGCTGAAGCAATTGCCAAGAATTTATTCGAAATGGCTCAATTACGCACACCAATTCTATGTTATGTGATTGGAGAAGGAGCTTCTGGTGGTGCTCTTGGAATCGGTCTTGGAGATAAAGTCTGTATGATGGAAAACACTTGGTATTCCGTTATTTCTCCAGAATCTTGCTCTTCGATCTTATGGCGATCTTGGGATTACAAACAAAAAGCAGCAGAAGCGTTGAGACTTACTGCAGATGATATGCTTGGATTCGGTCTGATCGATGAAATCATCAAAGAACCGCTGGGAGGAGCACATGTCGATCGAGAAAAAATGGCTAAAACCTTGCGTTTACACATTAAAAAAGAACTGCAAGAACTTTGTGCTTTAGATAAAGATGAACTGGTTCAACGACGTATAGAAAAGTACAGTAAAATGGGTGAATTCACGGTCATTCAAGATGAAGCTCCCGAAGAAGTTGAAGCCAAGGAAAAATCCATAACAGAAAAGAAAAGCAAACGATCCAAAAAAGTAAAAGAAGAAGTTTTAGAGGATAAATAATTCTGATTTTATATGAATTGGCTCAAAAACAAGTTGTTTTCCTATCAATTGAAAAATATTCCGGTTGATAAGATAAACAATGATCAGAAAGCACAGATAAAAAATCTGACCAGCTATATTGGCATTCTATATGATGACATTCATATTGATAACCTACAAGAAATGTCTCAGATAATAAATCGTTGGACAAAATCCGGAAAGCGAATCGAGACCTTCTCTTTCGTGGATGTCAAAGAATTTGAAGAAGATTCCAATCCCGACAACAAAATATGTAGAAAGGATATCAATTGGTATGGACTACCAAAAGGAGAGAAAGTGGATCGCTTTACCCAAAAAAAGTTTGACATCCTGATTACGATCAACCCAAACAAAACCAAACACCTGCATTATTTAAATGCGGCTTCTAAAGCCAAGTTTAAAATTGGATTGTTACCAGACGAACTAGAATTTTACAATCTCATGATTGATTGTCCCAAAAACGATTCGATCAAAAAAATATTTTCAGACATTCAAATCACCTTAGATAAATTAGCTATATAATGCGTAATCAACAGACCTATCAACAATACACCGGAATGGGCGTCGCTGTAACGACTCCATTTATAAACAGTAAAATAGATTTCGGTACGCTGGCTAAATTAATCGATCATAAGATTGACAACGGAACCGATTATTTAGTGGCCCTTGGCTCTACAGGTGAATGTAACTTGCTGAACGAAAAAGAACAAAAAGAAATTCTTGCCTTCTTCGTTCAACAAATAGATGGTCGTGTTCCATTGGTGGCCGGAAATTTCTCTGAAATTTACACCGGTGATGTGATCGATAAATTTGATCGTTTCGATATGACCGGTATCGACGCGCTCATGATTTCTGCTCCCGCTTATGTAAAACCACCACAAGAAGGGATGTATCAGCACTTCATGAAAATTGCCGAACATACACCACTCCCATTGATTATATACAATGTACCTGGTAGGACTAAATCCAACTTGGAATGGGAGACAACCACACGTCTAGCTCATGATTCGAAAAAGTTTATTGGCCTAAAAGAAGCGAGTGGTGATTTGATTCAGACTATACACATCACCCGAAACAAGCCTACAGACTTTTTCCTCACTTCTGGTGATGATGAACTTGCCTTAGCGATGATGGCAAATGGTGGAGAAGGACTCATTTCGGTGATTGGCAACGCCTATCCGAAAGAGACCAAGAAAATGATTGATCTAGCTTTGAAAGGAAATTATCAGGATGCTGTTAAAATTCAACATGAATTTTTCTCTATTTATCTCTGGATCTACAAAGAGGGAAATCCTGCCGGAATCAAGGCCGCGCAAGAAATATTAGGTTTTGGATCGAAAGAAGTTAGATTGCCTTTGGCTGCCTTAAGCCAAGAGTCCTACGATTTACTTAAAAACGAAATGGAACGAATTCAAACCGTTTTCTAAACAATCGTTGACGTATCTGTTTAATTACTTTTATTGCACTACAAAGCGAATACCCGCTTGATCAGCTATTTGAATGATATAGGCTCCAGCTGCTAATTGTTGGGAAATACGTAAATCTTTACCGCTCATTAAGGTTGAACCTTGTAAATCATAAATTACCCACGGCATAGGAACATCTGCATCAATTTCCAAGAAATCAGATCCTGAAATTACGGAACGTTTCAAACCGATTTTCTGCACAGCTAGTTGATCGACTGTATGCACCGTATTACAAGGCGTTGCATTCATCAACCAAGTCAAGCCTTCGTTTAATATATTAAATTGATTGTCAAACTCGATCGTATGGCCGACCCCGTTGAGCAGGTTTGTTTCTACACAAGCCATATTATCTTCTAAAAGATTAACAAGAGGTGTAAATCTTACATTAGGAGAATCCTGTGATCCATGTATAATATAAAAGTATTGATCTTTTGCTTGGCTAGCAAAATTAACCACCTCGCTCTGTTCAACAGCTGCCCCCATAGGCATAAAACCCGCAAAGCGCTCGACATGATTGAGCCCATAAGTATAGACGGTTTTTCCACCCCAAGAAAATCCTACCAAATACATCTTTGAGGCATCCAGATTGTATTGCCCCATCATTTCATCAATCAAGAAAGTAGTAAACGCGGTATCAATATCATCATCAATTTGTCCATCTGATCCGCCATCCGGGCAAATTACAATACAATTATTAGCCTCGGCAATTTCCGATAATTCCTCCGCCCAAGATTCTGAATCCCATTTGCTGGTATTCCAAGGATGCAATCCCACAATCACCTTGGAAGGAACGGTTGCATCATAGCCTGAGGGTATATAAAGGGTATATTTTTTTTCTGGATCAGTCTGGAAATCGTAACTTCCATTAATAATTTCTTGAGCATCCACTCGACAAAATAGTGCGGCTATGAAAATAAGTAAAAGATATCGCATTGATTTTTTTCTTAAAGATAACAGAATTCAACTTGGACCACATCTTGGTCCATCATAAGCTGGGTAAATTGTCGTTTTGCTAGCTGTTTTATTAGGGCGATTGCCACCTCCTACGTCGGCGTCACCAGGCTCTGCATGGTTTCATCCCTTCGATACGAAGTATCTTCGGGACCTTCCTCCGAAGTCGTCGGCCATTCCGATCCTTATCGCATAAATATTTCATACACCCCTCTCAAAATAGGGGTTACTTGTTAAAAATTTACATTTTTTACATTATACCCCCTAATATTTTATCAAATTTTAGGATAAAGTACATTTATTTTTATCTTTGCCCCCATCTTTTTAAATATAAAAAATAAATGTAATGTCTACTTTAAGGTTTCATGCCGTAAAAGAATCCATGTCAAGAAAACCGATCGAAATTCAAGAAATTGAAGGAAAAAGATCGGCCTTATTCGGAAAGAAAGTATTCAATTCGAATGCGCTTCAAAATTTTATGACAAAAGAAGCATACAATGCTATTCAAGATGCTGTAGATCACGGCAAGAAAATCGATCGTGCGATAGCTGATCAGGTAGCTTCTGGTATGAAAGCTTGGGCTATTGAAGTAGGTGCTACTCACTATACACACTGGTTCCAACCACTTACCGGTATTACAGCAGAAAAACACGATGCATTTTTTGAGCCTGTTGGTCCAGGTAAAGCCATTGAAAAATTCGGAGGTTCTCAATTAGTACAACAAGAACCAGATGCATCTAGTTTTCCAAATGGAGGAATCCGAAACACCTTTGAAGCAAGAGGCTATACCGCTTGGGATCCGACGTCTCCAGCATTCGTCATGGGTACTACTTTATGCATTCCTACAATCTTTGTAGCATATACAGGAGAAGCATTAGATAATAAAACACCCTTATTAAGAGCCCTTCAATCGATTGACAAATCAGCAACAGAAGTAGCACAATATTTTGACAAAAACGTCAAAAAAGTAATCGCGACACTTGGATGGGAACAAGAGTTTTTCTTGATCGATAGCGCTTTAGCCGCGTCACGTCCAGATTTAACATTAGCCGGTCGGACTCTATTAGGTCACGCATCTGCAAAAGGACAACAATTAGACGATCATTATTTTGGTTCGATTCCAGCTCGGGCAATGTCATATCTTCGAGATTTAGAAATGGAATGTCTGCAGTTAGGTATTCCTATTAAAACGAGACACAATGAAGTGGCACCGAATCAATTTGAGGTGGCACCATTGTTTGAAGAAGCGAATTTAGCCGTCGATCACAACTCTCTCTTGATGGATGTGATGCAAAAAGTAGCACAGAGACACGATTTTAAAGTATTATTCCACGAGAAACCATTTGCTGGCATTAATGGATCCGGAAAACACAACAACTGGTCTTTGTCAACTAATACAGGCGTAAATCTATTAGCACCAGGAAAAACACCCATGTCTAATTTGCAATTCTTGACTTTCTTTATCAATACAATCATGGCTGTATATGAGCATGCCGATTTATTGAGAGCGTCGATAGCGACGGCGGGAAATGAGCACAGATTGGGAGCCAATGAAGCACCTCCTGCTATCATTTCTGTATTTATTGGAAATCAATTAACCAATGTATTGGATCACTTAGAAAAAGTAAGCGATGGAAAATTAACTCCAGAAGAAAAGACAGATCTTAAATTGAACATTGTCGGAAAAATACCATATGTATTATTAGACAATACAGATCGAAACCGAACATCACCGTTTGCCTTTACAGGAAACAAATTCGAATTCAGAGCTGTAGGATCGCAAGCCAACTGTGCTGTTCCAATGACTGTTTTAAACACGATTGTATCCGAGCAATTGCGAAAATTCAAAATAGAAGTAGATGCCTTGAAGAATAAAAAAGGCATGAAAAAAGATGATGCCATATTTAACGTCTTACGGGAGTACATTAAGAAGAGTAAAAAGATTCGATTTGAAGGAGATGGATATGGAGACGCATGGGTAAAAGAAGCTAAGAAGCGAGGGCTAAACAATATCAAGAGTGCACCAGAAGCATTGAAAGCAAGAGTTTCTAAAGAAACGGTCAAATTATTCTCGGATCACAACGTCATGAACAAGGTTGAAATCGAGGCGAGACACGAAATTGAATTAGAGGAATATTTACTACGTATACAAATTGAAGGAAGAGTATTAGGCGACATCGCAACTAATCACGTTATCCCAACAGCTATTAAATACCAAAATGTTTTAATAGAAAATGTACGAGGACTTAAAGAGATATTCTCTGCGACAGAATACAAGAAAAATGCTGCAGAACAACTTCAGTTGATATCAGAAATCAGCAATCATATTTCTAATTTGAAATCGAAAGTGAATGCGATGATCGAAGAGCGTAAAAAAGCGAACGTATTAAGCAATACGCAGAAAAAAGCTTCTGCTTATGCCGATCATGTGAAGCCATATTTTGATGAGATTCGCCACCACTCAGATAAGTTGGAAATGTTAATCGATGATGAGCTTTGGCCATTGACCAAATACAGAGAGTTACTTTTTACGAAGTAATCAACATTGACTTGAAAGAAAAAAGAGGCTGGTTCCATAAAAAGAATCAGCCTCTTTTCTTTTTTAACGCATTAATAAAATACGTTTAACCATCATTTGTTGCCGGGTTTTAATACTTAAAAAATAAACACCAGATGCTTGTTGCCATTCAAATTCAAGAGCATTTGGAACATGCGCGTTTAAGTGATCAACAGAAACATCTTGGATAAGCTTTCCTGACAAATCAGTCAGATATATATCAACGATTCCTTCATCAAATAAGGCTTGATCAATTTCAAGATAAAACTGTTGAGAGGTTGGATTAGGGTAAATGCTAACCAAAGTATGATCGGCTTGTCGAACAACAAGCTCTTCGGGCTCTCCATCTGTAAATTTAGATCCACATTGGTCGATACATTGTTTTTCTGAAAATTCAGACTTTTTCCCATCAGAACAAATAGCTTGTACTTTCCAACTAGCACATCGCGGCGAAAAATTCAAAGTAAATGGAGGCGTTTGCACATCGAAAAAGCTACTCGTTGGTTCTCGGGAAGTTTCACAACAATCTGGATCATCAAAGGTCAGAATCACTCGGTAACTATCCGCATCTACCACTGGATCCCAACTTAGTTCTATGAGTCCATTTGGTGCAGAACAGCTAGGGTTTTGAGGTGCCGTAAGATGACAATAGTCTTCTGTATCAATACATGGAACATCGCTAATCATCGTAACCGGACCATTTGGCGTTGAAGTGATTTCAATTTCTTTAGCCACACAACAAGATCCACAAGGGGTGGTAACAATATGTTGCACGATATAAAATCCCGGCATCGTTAAATCTAATATCATACTGGATCCAGCACCTGTGGCCATTACTTCCAAGTCATCCGGATCTGTCGAATTTGAAGAATGCATGATTGTCCAGCCATGTTCATAATAAGGACGATCTATAGACGCATTCAGTACAAATTCAGAACCATCTTCTTCTACTTTGAAGCCAGCGTTACAAGCATCTTGATCCGAACAACAAATCACCCGAAAAGAAGCATCAAATTTTGAATACCAACCTTGATCGCAATCATTTTGAACAGCCAGTTGGACGGCATATTCATATCCAGGTGCAAAATAATCGGATTCAAAATTATCCCAAACCGTCAATAAATTAATTTGACTTGGCACTTCTCCCTGTGCCCAGGAAGGTTCTAAGCGACTATAACCAATATTGTTTGAACCTGGATCATCTGGATCAAATGTTCCATCCACATATTGCCAAATCGCTAAAAAATATTTACTATCGTTATAAGAAGCAGAACCATCTAAAAATATGCGCTCTCCCAAACAGAATTCATCTTTTGGATTCCCATTTTTATCTGTAAATATATAATCTGGAGTTGGCAAAAGAATCGTAAAAATTCCATCTTCTTTAACATCCTCATAATCATCACAATCTCCATTTACCCGAAGAACAACCCGATATTCATAGCCCTGCCGAAATTCATACGTTACATTATTGGCCCAAATATCTTGTAGACTAATCCCATCAGGAACCGTTCCGTTAATCCATAACGGATTCGTCGTGCTACTTGCTAACGGACTCTCTCCCGCTTCATATCCACCAAGATTATATTCTAAAATCTCAATAGAATACATGTCCTCATTTTCAGAAATGGCACCGTCCAGATAGATCTTGTCATCCTTACAAAATTCTAATTGCGCTGTACCATTCACGTTAACGATCGTATAATCTGCTGAATATGGACCTTCTGGTGCATCATAAATTACTTGAGGCAGTGCATCATTGCACATCTTTGTATTTTGACCTGCAGTAAATTCACTCATACATGAAACCTGAGTATAGGCCATATAATTGATACGTAGATGCCCAGGATCTTGACCATCATCTGCACATCCCTGTCCATTCCATTCACATGAACTATTTATATTATCAAAGCTATCATTTTCATCCTCTGGTGTGTCTGAAACATAATCCCCGTTGGGATCGGTCCCAACCCAGTAAGGTTCATTACTGGGACAATCACTGGTTTGTTCGTTACATGTTCCCGAAAAAGTATGCAATAATCCTAAGGCATGTCCCATTTCATGGGCTATAATAGCCGAACCGTAAGCTGAAACACCAAGATTAGAATTATAGCCTCCAACAATAATTTCACTCCCTGGAATACCTGAAGCAACGGCCATATAAGGAGAACCAATATTTCTTAAGTGTATATCAATGCCATCAGAATGACTATGTGGACCAAAAAAGAAATCACATTTGATAATTGAAGTATACAAGTTAACCAATGGATCTTCGCGAACTTCACAAGGACTATAAAAAAATGAAAAACTGGTACCACTGAAGTAACCATTTAAATCGGCTACGATCGCATCAAGTTGACTGGTTGAAAAAGTACTATTCCCACCATTTGTATACACATGAAAATAAATTTTTACAAATTTTGGCGAAGAACTGGATAAAGCACTTGGAGTCTCTATTTTATCTTTGGCAATGGGAGACACTTCTATTCCAGCACAATTAAACTGTGCATGAAGGAATCCTCCATAAAGAAAAAGTAATAAGCAGCATATTCTGACAATAAATTTCATAACTATTAAATTGAGTTCAATAGTTATAAGGTAGATCTGAAAACTTTGTGACACAAAATTTACCTTTTTCTACTTCAAGCATTGTAAATCTTCGAACATTCTATTACTATTTTCTTCCTATAAAAATTAGTCTTCGTTGAGCTTTTCTAAAATCCTCAAGCCTCGGTACAAACACATCTCAGCATTAAAGCTTTATGTCTATTAAAAAATCAGAGCTATATGTAGAAAAAGTATTTGCTTAAAGGTAGATTTATGCCTATATTTGCGGAGCTTTTGATCGGAAGGGAACAAAAATTTTGTTCCCTTTTTTAATTGTATGAATTGATTGTAGACCAGATAAAAGAATTACTCGAACTAAAGTTTCAGGAAGAAGATTTCGCTGATTGCTTTACAGTAGAAGTGTTACAGAACAATTCGAAAGTCGAGGTATATATTGACTCGGACGATCGACTTGACCTTAGAAAATGTCAAAGAATTAGTCGTTATTTGGAATCAATTATTGATGAAAAGGGTTGGTTAGGTGAGAAGTACACCTTGGAAGTTTCTTCACCTGGAGCCACAAGACCACTAATTGTTCGCCAATATCCGAAACACGTAGGACGAAAGGTCAAAGTGAAAATAGAAGGTGAAAAGTTAGAGGGGAAGTTGGAGCAAGTCAACGATTCTAATATTGTGATCAGTTACACAGAGATCGAACGCGTAAAAAAGAAAAAAATCAAAACTTTGGTGACAAAAACCATTGATTTTGACGATATTAAGGAAATAAAAGTCATTATAAGTTTTTAAATGATGCGTAAATGAATTTAGTAGAAGTATTTTCGGAATTTAAAGGGAGTAAAAACATTGATAGACCAACCATGGTCCGTGTTTTAGAAGATGTATTCCGTACGCTAATAAAAAAGAAATACGGCAGCGATGACAATTTTGATGTCATTGTAAACACGAATGGTGACCTCGAGATGTGGAGAGTTAGAGAGATTGTGCCGGACGGAGAGGTAACCGACGATAATAGTGAAATATCTATCTCAGAAGCATTGAGTATAGATGATGATTATGAACCTGGAGAAGAGTGTTACGAGCAAATTGGTCTAGAAGACTTCGGTCGACGATCCATTATGGCCGCTCGCCAAACGCTTATTTCTAGAATCATGGACTTGGAAAAAGACGATATTTTCAAACGTTATGAAGATAGAATTGGAGAAATCGTTCTTGGTGAAGTACATCAAATTTTGAAGCGAGAATTACTCGTTATCGATGATGTTACTGGTAATGAATTGATTCTTCCTAGAGCAGAAATGATTCGAGGAGATTACTATCGAAAAGGCGATATGGTAAGAGGAGTGATCAAGCGTGTAGAAATGAAAAATAATTCTCCGCTGATCATTATGTCTAGAACGAGTGAATTACTATTGGAGAAATTAATGGAACAAGAAGTTCCAGAGATCGAAGATGGTTTGATTATCGTCAAGAAAATAGTAAGAATTCCTGGAGAAAGAGCAAAAGTAGCCGTTGAATCTTACGATGATCGTATTGATCCAGTAGGAGCTTGTGTAGGTATGAAAGGATCTAGAATTCACGGAATCGTGCGTGAATTAAAGAATGAAAATATTGATATTGTGAACTATACGACGAACAATATCCTATATATTCAACGATCTTTGACTCCAGCGAAAGTAACCAACATCGAGTTAAATGATGAAACGATGAAGGCTTCAGTATTCCTGAAAGCGGATCAAGTTTCTCTAGCGATCGGTAAAGGTGGAAGTAACATTAAACTAGCTTCTAGATTGACCGGATACGAAATCGATGTTTACAGAGACACGGACGAATTCGAAGTAGAAGATGTAGAGTTAGAAGAATTTACAGATGAAATCGAAGATTGGATTATCGACGAATTGAAATCTATTGGATGTGATACGGCTAGAAGTGTATTAAATTTGAGTAAAGAAGAACTAGTACGTAGAACTGATTTAGAAGAAGAAACCATCGACGAACTTATGAAGATATTAGCTTCTGAGTTTGAAGATGATAAAAAATAATGCTTGATTCAAGCATCAATAGACATCTTGACATCCTCATTTTACTAAGAAGGAGGATAATCAAGATTCAAACTTAAAGATTAAAAGAACTGAATGGCGCTTAGATTAGTCAAAATTGCAAAAGAACTAAATGTTGCTACATCTACTATTGTAGAGTACTTGGCAAATGCTGGTTTTGAAATAGAAAACAAGCCTACTGCTAAAGTATCTGATGAGATGTACAAGGAACTCCAAAAGGAGTTTAGTTCTTCTATTGCCGAAAAGGAAAAAGCAGATCAACTGGTCATTGGACGATCCAATACTCCTAAAAAAGAAGTTGAACCTGTCGCTCCTCCAAAACCTGCCGTTCCTCCAGTGACGGAAAAGGTATCAACACCTGTTGAAACACCTGCTCCAACTCCAGAAGTGAAAAATACGCCGGTAGAACCTGTCGAGGAAAAACCTGTACAAGAAGAAAAAGTAGAGCAATCATCAAAGGCTCCTGGTCTTAAGGTACTTGGCAAAATCGATCTTGACGCTCAGAAACGTCGTCCTAAGAAAAAAGAAAAGCCAGCGGAAGAAACGCCTAAACCAGAAGTGAAAGAGGCTGATAGCAAAGTGGAAGAGTCCAAACCAAAGGTGGAGAAAGCGAAACCAGAGGCGAAACCAAAAGAGGATAAAAAAGCTGCTCAAAAAGGCGCGCCTGAAATCGATCCTAATGTTCCTATTCCCGCTTCCGATCGCGAAGCTGCACAGGCTTCTGCAGAAGTTGTTAGAGCTGCCACGCCACAGTTAAAAGGATTGAAAATTCTTGGAAAGGTGGACGCTTCAAAATTAGGAAGTGATAAACCAAAGAAGAAGAAAGAAGCTGCTAATAATCGAGCAGGTCAAAAATCTGGTTCGGCTGGAAATAATAGAAATTCCACCAATCAAAATACTGGTAAACGAAAACGTACCAGAAAAAAAGTAAATGCTGCTAACTATCGAGGAAACAACAATCAAAATCGATCGAAGAAAAAGGTCGAGGAAGTAAAAGAAGTTTCTAAGAAAGAGATCGAAGATAAGATCAAGGCAACAATGGCCAAGATGTCTCGGGCAGGAAAGAATAAGAGACAAAAAATTCGTCGTGAAAATAGAGACGATAAGAAAGAAAAATTAGAATTAAAAGAAGCGGAAGCACATACAGATAAAATCGAATTAACAGAATTTATCTCCGTTTCCGAACTATCTAGTTTATTAGAAGTCAGTGTTTCGGATGTGATCATGACCTGTATGAATTTAGGTGTGATTGTATCCATCAATCAGAGATTGGATGCTGAAATCATAGAATTAGTTGCTCAAGAATTTGATCGCGAAGTTTCATTCATCACAACAGAGGAAGAAGAAGATGAAGATGACGAAATCATCGATGACCCAGCAGATTTGAGACCACGAGCTCCGATCGTTACTGTCATGGGACACGTAGATCACGGTAAAACATCTTTATTAGATTATATCCGAAGTGCATCCGTAGCTGACGGTGAGGCCGGAGGTATTACACAGCACATTGGTGCTTATGAAGTATCTGTTGGTTCGGACAAAAAGAAAATCACTTTCTTAGATACTCCAGGTCACGAAGCCTTTACAGCGATGCGGGCACGGGGTGCTAAAGTAACGGATGTAGCCGTGATTATTGTAGCGGCTGATGATCGAATCATGCCACAAACGAAAGAAGCGATATCGCATGCTCAAGCTGCAGGTGTACCAATCATTTTTGCGATTAACAAGATCGATAAAGCTGGAGCTGATCCTGAAAGAATCAAATCCGAATTATCTCAAATGAATTTCTTGGTAGAAGAATGGGGAGGTAAATATCAATCTCAAGATATTTCAGCGAAGCAAGGAACAGGAATTGAAGAGTTACTGGAAAAGATTATTCTTGAATCTGAATTATTAGAGCTAAAAGCCAATCCATCCAGAGATGCGATCGGAACAGTGATAGAAGCATCCCTAGACAAAGGACGAGGATATGTAACCAAATTATTGGTTCAAAATGGATCCATGGAAGTAGGTGATGTAATGGTAGTCGGAGAACATTCTGGTAAGATCAAGGCAATGTTCAATGAAAAAGGAAAACGTGTTAAAAAGGTTGGTCCTGCTCAACCCGTATTAATTCTTGGATTGAGCGGTGCTCCACAGGCTGGGGAGAAATTCAAAGTGATGGATTCTGAACAAGAGGCTAGACAAATAGCTGCAAGACGAGCTCAAATCGCACGGGAACAATCCGTACGTGCAAATAAGCGAATTTCTCTCGATGAAATCGGAAGACGTTTAGCACTTGGTAGTTTCAAAGAGTTGAACCTAATTGTAAAAGGTGATGTGGATGGATCGATCGAAGCATTATCCGATTCATTAATCAAACTTTCGATTGAATCTGTTCAAGTAAATGTTATACATAAAGCCGTAGGACAAATTGCAGAATCTGATGTATTATTGGCATCAGCATCCGATGCAATCATTATCGGGTTCCAAGTAAGACCTTCTATGAATGCGCGTAATATTGCTGAGCGTGAAGGTGTCGAAATTAAAACCTACTCAATCATTTACGAAGCTATTGATGAAATCAAAATGGCTATTGAAGGAATGCTTGAACCAACAAAAGAAGAGAAAATTGTTGG
The DNA here is from genome assembly GCA_020628475.1 of Saprospiraceae bacterium. Taxonomy (GTDB): domain Bacteria; phylum Bacteroidota; class Bacteroidia; order Chitinophagales; family Saprospiraceae; genus JAHDFB01. The sequence continues at coordinate 42,045 of JAHDFB010000008.1, forward strand.
ACAAATCGAAGTTCGAGAAACCTATAAAATATCGAAAATCGGTACAATTGCCGGATGTTATGTTCAGGAAGGAAAGATTAGTAGAAATACCAGTATTCGTTTAATACGCGAAGGTATTGTGATCTATCCAACCAAAGAAGGCGTTCGAGGGGAGATATCGTCCTTAAAACGATTTAAAGATGATGTGAAAGAAGTGAAAGCAGGAATAGAATGTGGACTTTCTATTAAGAACTACAATGACATCAAACCTGGTGATATTATCGAAGGATATGAAATTGTCGAAATCAAGCAGACTTACGGATAAATCGTAAGGAGGCTATTAAAATACTCAGACGGCGTTGATATCAGCGCCGTCTTTTTTTTGTCCAAACTTTTTCACTTTCAATATACTAGAAAAAAGCCCATTTGAAATTACTCCCATATGGAAAGTAAATGACGTTAGCGGAAAATGGCCCGTGTAAGTGCGTCTGCAAGCCATTCGGCCGCAGGCCCGATTATTACTTCATTTCAGTACATTTTGTTCTATTTTGTTAACGCAAGTTATCTTTTTAGCAATACAGAAGGATAGTATACTAGATTCCAAATCAACGGAAGTAAACCCTAGTCACCGCCTCAAAACTGCAAATATTCTTACATTCGCGACCTTACTTAACAGCATAATATGCTATTGTAATGGATCAAACTAAACTTAAAAAAAAACTGGATTATTACGTCGAGAAGTATAATCAAGTATCGTTCATTGAGCAAGATCCCATTTCAATTCCTCACCAATTTACGGATCAGAAGAATATTGAAATTATGGGGTTTTGGGTCGCCATGCTCAGTTGGGGACAACGTAAAACAATTATTAATAAGACCAAAGAATTAATTCAATTGATGGATGGAAATCCATACGATTTTATCATGAATCATCAAGAATCGGATCTTAAAAAATTAATTGATTTTAAACATCGTACCTTCAATTTTACAGATACTCTATACTTTATCGAATATTTCAAAAGCTATTTTAGTAGACAAGAAAGTCTTGAACAAGCTTTCCTATCCCCTGCTGAACCTCAATCTATGAAGGCCAATTTAATTCACTTTCACGAACAATTTTTCAGCCTTGAATTCGCTCCGCATCGGACGCGAAAACATGTTTCCACGCCTTTACGTAAAAGCGCTTGTAAAAGGCTCAATATGTTTTTGCGGTGGATGGTTCGAAAGGATGACAAAGGCGTGGATTTTGGGATATGGAAACGTCTACAGCCGAATCAATTAATGATTCCACTGGACGTACACGTCTTTAAAATTGCCAAACAACTCGGATTATTGAAACGAGATAAGGCGGATTGGAGTGCGGTAGAAGAACTCACCGAAAGTCTCAAAGTATTCGATGAACAAGATCCTGTAAAATACGATTTTGCCTTGTTTAGCTTGGGAATATTAAATGAGCCCATTTAGAAATTTGTAAAAAAATCCCTTTGATCGCAACGTATGTACTCTGGTTGGAGTAATTCCATTAACTACATTACTCAAATCAATACTTATGAACCGCATTTATTATACCATAGGCCTCATACTTTTACTTTGCTTTCCACTTTCAGGGCAAAATTTCAAATTTACTGGACAGACTAGTACGTCTTATACTTGGCAACATCTCAAAAGCGACCATGAAAAAACCATTCATGGTCAAATTGATGGCTTCCAACATAAATTAGGTGTTGGATTAACAGGAAAAGTATCTTCACAGCTATCCCTGGATGTATACATGAATGTAATGATGCATAAACTGGTACAATTTACTGGGCGAGCTCGATTTCCAAATCAATACCCAGATTTTAAACAAGATGCGCATCTATATAATATTAGTCAGGTGATCCAAGTAGGACCTGAAGTAAGATTGAGATATATAAAACATCGTTTTCGTCCATCCATTGGATTTTTCATTTCTAGAGATGTCTATGATCAAACTAGATTTCGAGCATTTGAATTGGATGAAGTTATCGATACAGGTATGAAAAAAGCATTTAGTTTAGAAGAGAATACGGGTCTTCGATCTCAACTATCACTAGGACTCGATTTTCGATTGATTCGAAACAAATGGTTTGAAATCAATCTAAGCCCAATCTATGCCTTTGATATTAAATGGAAGAATCAATACGTGCAAGAACATAAGCTCTATTCCAGTCTAGGCCTTCAATGTCAACTTAGCTTGAAATAAAGTATTACATGTTGAATAAAAAATGACTAAAGATTCATACTGACATGGATTGCGTTGGTTCTTATTTATTCGAAAACTTGTTCGCAACGAAATCTCCCCAATCCGCTATAGTTTGTATTAACGGAATCAATGTCTTGCCAAAATCAGTTAAAGAATATTCAACTTTTAATGGAGGCTTTGAAGTATACACCTTTCTCTTTACCAATCCATCTTCCTCCAATGCCTTCAACTGCAAACTCAACGTTCTTTCCGTCACCGTTGGCATAGATTTTCTCAATTCGTTATATCTCAATTTTTTTTCCATGAGGTGAAAAAGAATCACCGTTTTCCACTTGCCTCCAATAATGCCCATGGTCAAGCTCGTGCAACAAGGATATTCATTATTCCTAAAACGAAGCATAGTTGGTTGAGTAGTTTCCATATTATTCATACTATCATTTTTGACCGTTATTGCAAAGATAATAAACTATATATAATTTTGTTACTATATAAAATATAGTATTATAGAACATCAATGGAAGCAATGACTATTCGTGCTTTTGGAGAAAACGCACCCTTCGAACTAAGCGAAGTAACTATACCCGAAGTTTATACAGGACAAGTATTAATTAAAATACTCGTTCAATTTGACATCCAAATGTGACATAATATAACCTTTTAATAAAATACAATGACAGATAATAGTAGTAATGCACTTGAACAAGCTCGTGCTCTTACCCTTCCCTCTCGTGCATCAACATTGAATCGAGCACCATCGGTTTCTCATTTTTGGAATAGCAACCAAGCTATTTTAAAAGATGCTTGGAAAGAATGGGAATTGAAAAATAGTGCGATAATACCCGTTCTAGACGAAACATTTCTTGATCCAATATTGAGAAAAACAGTTAGTGATGCTTGGGAAAACCCAGAAAAAGAAAATGCGGTAGCCAATCTTTGGGAAGAAATTATTCCTGGCGTTTACAGCACTCAATTTTTCGATTTAAATCGATTAAAGGAATTTCGAGATTATTTAAATGCCGTTTCAAATGCTCAGATTCCGAGCCGTGCACCATATGGCATACAATTGAACCGTCATGGAATTATGCTTGATCCACGATCAGAAGGTTATCTCGCTGCACCTAATTTTCAAGAATTCTACCATTCCATGATGGATCGTTATATGCGTCCAATAGCGCGTTTATTGCTGGACACTTATGGATATGACAATCAAACTTTTGGTTTTTCGATACAATACAATCCGAGCAAAGACAAGGATTTACAAGCGCACACCGACGCTTCTTCTGCCACGCTAAATATTAACATTAATTTAGTTGATGAATCCTTTTCAGGATCTCAAGTTGATTTTTTCGATAAAAATTCTGGAAAAACCGTACAAACGACCTTTAAACCAGGTCAAGCAATCATTCACCGTGGAAGTGTCCCTCACGCCACGCATCCTATCACAGCTGGGCAACGAAGTAATTTGGTAGTGTGGCTTTACGGAGATCGCATGCAAATTCCCAATAGACATTCGAATCCTTATAATTCTATCAATGCTTCTGTACAAAGTGTGACAACAAATAATATAATATCACCCCGTGAGCGCTGGAGTATACCAAATAGTCCAAAAGATGCCTATGCTCCCTTTTAGAATCAAGAATGTTCCATTCTAATCGTTGAGAAATCCAATGTTTTTACAGGTATTTTCAATATCTACCTATTGATGAAAAATAGATAAGGGAAGCATCTGTAAATCCTATTTTTAGCGTGTCTCATGATTCTACGTGTAGCATAAAGTATATCATATAGATGAAGTAACTTTTTCCTTAAACTGAATGGCACAATACATTCCTTTTTGAGATTTCAGGATCAATTCACCTCTCAGTTGACGAACCAAAATTCGAATCAACTCCAATCCTATACCCGCCTTTTCAGCATAATTTTCCGGTAAGCCTTTACCATTATCCGTGTAAATCAACGTATATAAATCGTCTTGACGCTTCAAAGTAATTTCACAGGATAGATTTTCCAAAGCTGCATTATGTTTCACGCTGTTGGTTAATAGCTCTGAAAGTATAATACCTAATGGAATGGTTGTCTCAATATTTAAAAAACTAGCATCAATCTGTACGGTAGATCCCAGCATTTGCTCATTGTAACTAGAGGAATTTGCAATCAAGGTTGTAACATAATTTTCAAAGTTGATCCGTTCAAACTCTTCACTTTGATATAACTGATCATGTACCAACGAAATACTCTTGATCTTTTCACTAAATTCATCTATTAAAGCACGCACCTCAGCATTACTAGTTTTACGACTTTTCAAAAACATCAAACTGATAATGTTCTGAAGATTGTTTTTGACCCGATGATGTATCTCGGCTAATAATAATGTATTGGAGTCACTAGCTTCTTTTAAACGTTGATTCTTCGTAACAATTTCAGAATTCTGTTGTATAATTCTATTTCTTGTGATGACAATCTTGTACAGTAACCATGAAATAAAAGCTAATACCGCTAAGCCTATATATATCGCCGTTAATAAAAAAGATCTTTCTTGACTAAGTTGATCCAGTTCGGCTTGTTTGCGAATATAATTAAACTTCACTTCATTCGCCTCCAACTTCCTTCTGGACTCGATCAGCTTGTGTTTATTACTATAGTCCAATTCAACCACTGCATAGTGATAGGCAGAATCCATCATACCCATTCGCTCAAAGTTGACTCTACAATGCTTGGCCAATCCTGATCCGTATAAGTAATATTCCGGATTAACTTCTTTGACTTGAGCCATATAGTACCATGCTGTATCATAATACAATTGTCTTAATTCAGGAGTCGGTTTCTCATGGATAATCCGATTCGAAGCATACATAATGGCTGCACTGAGATAATGCTTATTATCTATGTAAGACTTTAATTGTAAATCTGTATTACGACGTATCTCCTCAGGATCTTCCGAAAGAACAGAAACCAAATAATAGGCATCTATCGCATCGCGATCCATCACCGCTTGATCTATATGCTTCAAAGCTTTTCTGGCATCAATTAATGCTTGAGGCAGGTTTCCAAAAACGCGATTAAAGGAAGAACGGCGAACATAGAATAAGGTTTTTACTTCATCCAACTGATGCTCTGCGATGATTTTTTCAGCTTCTGCCAAATTGTGGCGACTTGGTTCCTCATTTTGTATCCACTCATATGCCAATGAAAGACCTATATGAGCCATCGCCTTTTCACGAGGAAAATGATTGATCGCTGGTTCACTTAATATCTCTTTAAATATTTCCTGAGCCTCGGATAATTCAGCGTGTACAAAATGTAGATGGGCTCGTTCATATTTTGCCATATAATAAATAGAACAAGTCGAACGGTCTAGCTCCGTAATCTGGCTAAATAATGAATCCAATACTGAAATGGCTGATAGAGATCTACCCTGTTCAATGTACTCATGTACTTGATTCATCTGTACCTGGTAGATTGAATCATGACAGCTTTGTGTGTTCCCCGTAGAAACAAAACAAAATAAAATCATACATACACTAATAACAATCCTCATACCACATTGGATCTAGAACCTTCAATGTTAGCATTTTAATGCTGAAATTAGTAATTAATTGTAAATCTTGTTCTAAATGGTAGGATATATGATCTAAATGGTCAAAATGAGGCTAATAGATGATTTAGATCAGCTGTTCATTAGCTCCTGAAACTCTTTTCGACGTACTCGACTAATAGGTACTTTTTTTTCTCGAATCAAGACGGAATTACGACCTATATGATGCACCTTATTGACATTAATGATATAGCTACGATGACATTGGAAGAACACTTTATCCGATAAGTGATTATCTTTAAAATATTGTAAGGACTGACGCACCACATATTTTTGATCTTCTGCGTGAATATTGATATACACGTGATCGGATTCTATAAAATCAATGGCGTTTTCGGCTAAAAAAACGGTATTGACTCCATCATTTATTTTCACAATGCGCTGGCGTTTTACCTTGTTATTTAAATGATTGTTATACGCCAATTCAATGGTGGTCCATAATGATTCTTTCTGTATTGGTTTGGTCAAATATCCGCCAGGATTCGTTGCCATAGCATTTTGCAATACTTTCTTATCGTATTGGGATGTCAAAAACACAAAGGGAATATCCGTTTTATCTACTAAGTAATTAGCAATATCGATACCCGATTTTGGACCATACAATCGGACATCCAATAGGACCAAATCAGGCTCATTGGATTGTAAAAATTCAATGGCCTCTTCATATGAAATGACAATTCCCGTAGGAGAATGCCCTCGCTCTTCAAGATAAAGCTTGATCGTTTCTGCGATCAACATTTCATCTTCCACAATTAAGATCTTCATAATTGCCTAAAAAATTCCTCCGTTATAGTAATAGAATATAGTATTGAGTTGCAAGATAACGGATTTCAAGCTGAACTAAAAAAGCTGGGATCATTAATTTTAGATTATCGCTATGCTAAACATTTTTATGTAAAAAACAACAAACGATACCATTCAGAACATTATAGACACCTTTCAGAACATAGCCACACCATAAAGCCCTTATAACGACATACATCTATAATATTTGTTAACGCACTGCTACCTCTCGCAGGCAATCACTAACTGATTATTATTTTATGAGCGTATTATCCTGTATTTTCAGATTAACAATGAGATCGACATGTAAAAACGGCCATTAGCATCTCCCTCCGGAAATATACGAGAAAAATCGGTGTGCAAGCATTATCAATAGGAATGTACATATTAAAAATCAATGAAAACAATCCGTACATAAAGCATCGATTTATAGTTCATTAATTAGGTCATAAAGCGGATGATTTCACCAACAAATCATCGCTAGATGTACTAGAAGGAAGCTCCATTCAGAGCTTCCTTTATTATGTAAAGGATTTCCACTCGATTTCCATTTCGTCGATGAGCTATTTTTCTTCAAGATGCTTCCTCCTCCCGTCACCGCTGTGCAGTAGTCCTGACGAAGGAAGGAGCCCAAAGGGCCGAACAGACCTGTGAGCTGCGGAACATAGGGGCGGCACGAAGCAGAGCGCAGTGACGCGACGGCATAAAAAAAGGGTTCGCCTCATTTCTGATGACAAACCCTAGATAATTAGTTGAATTTTACTTCTTATTTTCCTAACACTTTGGCCATAGTCTTTCCGATATCCGCTGGTGAATTAACCACGTGAATACCACAAGATGCCATGATTTCCATTTTAGCTGCCGCTGTATCATCTTTCCCACCGATAATAGCACCAGCGTGTCCCATGGTTCTACCAGCCGGTGCTGTCTGACCCGCGATAAATCCAACAACAGGCTTTTTATTCCCCGTACTCTTGATGTACTCCGAAGCCAATGCTTCGTAATTTCCTCCAATCTCACCGATCATCACAATACCATCCGTATCCGGATCTTCCATTAATAACTGTACAGCTTCTTTCGTCGGTGTACCAACAATTGGATCTCCACCAATTCCGATCGCTGTAGAGATTCCTAATCCAGCCTTTACAATCTGATCAGCTGCCTCATAGGTAAGCGTACCTGATTTAGAAACAACGCCAATACGTCCTTGTTTGAACACAAAACCAGGCATAATACCCACCTTTGCTTCACCTGGAGTAATCACACCTGGACAATTTGGTCCAATAAGTGTTACATTCTTATCTTCAATATAAGCTTTTACTTTCACCATATCTTGCACGGCGATTCCCTCCGTGATACAAATAATCACAGAAATACCGGCCTCCGCCGCTTCCATAATTGCATCCGGTGCAAATTTTGGTGGTACAAATATAATACTCGTATCCGCCTGTACTTTTTGTACAGCCTCTGAAACAGAGTTAAACACAGGTTTTCCCAAATGCTCCTGTCCTCCTTTTCCCGGAGTCACTCCACCAACGACATTGGTTCCATATTCGATCATTTGTTCAGCATGAAAAGACCCTTCTTTCCCTGTGAATCCCTGTACGATTATATTAGAATTTTTGTTTACTAAAACACTCATATATTATTCTTCTGGATTAATTACTAATATTTCTTCATTGGGCTTATGCATGTAATATTTTTCCCGTGCATATCGCTCTTTGTGAAGTTCAACGTCTTGCAATTGCTTGGCCGTCTCTTTCTTTTTATCGATGATCGTGATTTTCTCTTGTTCTAATTTGCTGATCGAATCCGATAATTTCTGATGCGTCGCATAATTAAACTTATCAAAAAACACTACCCATACCAAAAAACAGACAGTGGCTATGGTATATTTACTATACCAACGCTTCCGCACCAACTGCTTACATCGCTGTAATATATCCTTCGTGTTCATAAATTTTACGCTTAAATAAAATTATATTACAATAATACTTTAAGTATAAATTCAAGATTTATAGCATTATAGCCACTAAGATACATCAATTTTATGGTTTTCTGAAATCACGTTTGATTTCAGAATTGTTCGATTTTTTTACAATCCGAAAAGAGATTTTCCAGGATAAATACCCATATCTCCCAATTCTTCTTCAATACGAAGTAACTGATTATATTTTGCAATCCGATCACTACGAGAAGCGGATCCTGTCTTAATCTGTCCGGTATTCAAAGCTACAGCTAAATCAGCAATAGTCGTATCTTCTGTTTCCCCAGATCTGTGACTCATCACACTGGTAAATGCATTTCTTGTCGCCATATTTACAGCATCAATCGTTTCTGTCAACGATCCGATCTGATTCACCTTGATCAAAATAGAATTCGCACATTCTTCCTCAATGCCTCGCACTAAACGATTGGTATTCGTTACGAAAAGATCATCACCGACCAATTGTACTTTATCACCTAAAGCTTTATTCAATGCAGCCCATCCACTCCAATCATCTTCATCCAATCCATCTTCTATCGAGATGATCGGATACTTTGCACACCACTCTTTCCAATAGTTTACCATATCACTCGAGCTCAATTTATCGCCACTGGACTTGTGAAAATGATAGACTTTCTCCTCTGCATTATAAAATTCAGAAGTCGCCGCATCCATCCCCAACATGATATCTTCTCCAGGTCGATATCCAGCTGATTCGATGGCTTTTAAAACGATCTCTACTGCCTCTTCGTTGGACTTAATATTCGGTGCAAAACCACCTTCATCGCCTACATTCGTAGAGTAATTATTCTTTTTCAACACACTTTTTAGATGGTGGAAAACCTCTACACCCATTCTCAAAGCTTCTGAAAAATAATCCGCTCCTACTGGAAGAATCATAAACTCTTGAAAATCGATGCTATTATCCGCATGTGAACCACCATTCAATATATTCATCATGGGTACCGGTAACACATGTGCGTTCACCCCACCGATATATCGATATAAGGACTGTCCTGAAACCAAAGCAGCCGCTTTTGCTGCAGCCAAGGAAACACCCAAAATGGCATTCGCTCCCAAGTTGCTTTTATTATCCGTTCCGTCCAGATTGATCATCGTCTCATCGATCAAAATTTGATCTCCTACATCCATTCCAATCAGTGCATCAGAAATGGGCCCATTGATGTTTTCACAGGCCTTCAATACTCCTTTTCCTAAGAATCTTGAAGCATCACCATCTCTCAATTCTACTGCCTCATATTTTCCTGTTGACGCTCCACTTGGTACTGCGGCACGTCCGATATGTCCTGATTTAGTGAGTACCTCTACTTCTACCGTAGGGTTCCCTCTAGAGTCCAGAATTTCTCTAGATCGAATATCAACGATTCTACTCATAATTATTTAAGATTTGTGATTTTTGATATTTTCAATGAATTGATCAAACAGGTATCTGGAATCATGTGGTCCAGGAGCTGCTTCCGGGTGATGCTGTACTGAGAAAGCTGGTTTATCTTTCAATGCAATTCCCTCAATCGTGTTATCATTGAGATTAATATGTGTGATTTGTATCGTATCTTTTTTAGCTTCTAATTCTTCCGTGTTCACAGCAAATCCGTGATTTTGCGTGGTTATTTCGCACTTACCCGTAATCAAATTTTTCACTGGATGATTCGCTCCTCTATGACCATGGTGCATTTTATAGGTAGAAACGCCGTTGGCCAAAGACAAAATCTGATGTCCTAAACAGATTCCGAAAACAGGTTTATTGGTATTTAATATAGACTTCGTTGTTTCGATGGCATAATCCATCGTAGAAGGATCTCCAGGGCCATTGGATAAGAAAAATCCATCTGGATTCCAAGCTGCTATTTCGTCAAAAGATGTTTTAGCCGGAAATACTTTTAGATAAGCACCTCGCTCAGCAATGCAGTGTAGGATATTCTGTTTTGTACCGAAATCAAGTACGGCCACTTTATAATCACTAGACTCGTCTCCTACAAAGTAACTTTCTTTAGCGGACACACGGCTTGCAAGCTCCAAACCATCCATACTTGGGGTGTCTGCCAACATCTTCTTCAATACATCAATGTCGTCATGCTCCGAAGAAATGATGGCATTCATCGCTCCTTGATTTCTGATTTTCTTGACTACCGCTCGAGTATCGATATCTGAAATACAAACGAGATTTTCTTGTTCCAAATATTCCTGAATCGATTGATCCGCTAGCGGTCTGTGAAAATCATTGGTAAAATTCTTAACGATCAATCCAGCGATCTGTACTTTTTCGCTTTCAGAATCTGAATTTCTTGTTCCATAATTTCCGATATGGGCATTGGTAGTCACCAATATCTGTCTGAAGTAAGAAGGATCCGTAAATACCTCCTGATATCCAGTCATTCCGGTATTAAAACATATCTCACCTGTAGTTGTTCCTTTGATACCGTATGCCTTGCCTTTGAAAACCGAGCCATCCTCAAGAAGTAGTGTGGCTGTATGTGTACCTATATGTGTCACGTCGAAGCTTTTTTAAAATTCGCACAAATATACTAAACAACAGCAATGAGGCTAACAATTTGACCGTTAATTGTTCGTCAAGAATAAATCCTTGATTTTTTTCATACAATAGCTCTCGATTCCATATAAAATCTGGTACTTTTTGGTCGTTTCAAGTCCACCATGTTGGCGTTTCGATCCGCTTTGATTACATTAAAATATCTAATATATATCATAAATAAGCACTATTTATATGATTTGGGCGATCCCCTCCATGCGCTACGCTTCATTTCGGGTCGGAGAGCTCCATAGTTCGCTCTGCTCCGTCCTTCGGACTCGGCTATCGCCGATACTACGCATTCCTATCGCAAAAATATCTTGTTTTTTTAACGCCAAAAAATAGTCCAGAAAACGAAGTAATCCGCCCGCAAAATTAAAAGTCAAGAACAGATCAGACGGTAATACATTAATTCGTTGACTATTGGCGTCTTTAAGTCCATACATTACTGGGGATTACTCTCTTACCATTTAACTATTCGAATATTCTGACCTTTTACAACGATAGAGTAGATACCACTGCTCAAATCAGAAATATTGATCCAATGATTATACGCGCCATTTTTAACCAGTTGACCATTCATATTATAAATTTGATACGCTGTACCAATTTCTACATTTATCAATTGAAATTCGTTGTAAATCATCACAGGTAAGGCCTTGACATCAACATGATCCAACCTTTCAATTGATTTGATGGGATAATCCTCATAGTTTCCATTAAAATCCACCTGTCTTATTTTGTAATAATGTATTCCTAAACCGGGATTCCGATGCTGATAGCTGTATTTACTCTTTCCCGAATTATTTCCTTTTCCATCTACACGCGTTAATTCATTAAAATCTTTAGCATTTCGGGAGTGATAAACCACAAAATAATCATTGTCAAACTCTTGTGCCGTAGCCCAATTCAGGGTTACTTGATCTGACTGATTCTGAATGTTAAAGTACATCATATCAACAGGAACATTTTGAGGATTTTCCAGGGGTATTGCTCGAGCAGAGTTTTCTGCCAATACCCAATCTCCAAATCCATTTTGTTGGAGTGATCTAGACGTTGACAGTGCCGAATTCATTTGAACAAGAGAAGCCCCTGAGGTTCCACAGGTTTGAGATGCATCCGATGTTAATGGGGATGAAACCGCCCCTAAAGCTGGTCCATCAATTGCCGTAAAATCCGTACATGTTTCGTATCTCCAAAATTGATGCACAATATTTGGCGAAGCAATTTCTACTAAAGCAATACCATCATCACCATCTCTAATTCCACCGATGGGAAAACCAAAAAATGAAGAATCCACAAATTCAATGACATAATACTTTCCATTAGGCGTGTTCCAGGTTCTCAAAGTATCCTCCAAATCTTTAACGAATGCTACCTCAGCATCAGTAGATGTTCCTGATACCTCATTATAACTAACAATCTTGAATGATGTTAAATCGACAGGTTGAGGATTAGGTAAATAGATTTCAACATACTCTATACTATCTATTCCAAAAGGTAAGGCTTGATCATAATTATTATCATAAGATATCTCCGTAATCAAAGGTCCTTGTGATAAGACCATCATACAAAAGGATAAACAGATCAATGCAGTCATCAAAATTCTCATACAATTCATTTATGCGCAAAACTACCTTGGATAGAACGAATAAAAACTACCCGAAAGGGTATTTATCCCAACCTGTTTATGGCAGTAAAATCTTGATGTGATAAAAATTTGAGGATTATGTAAAGACATTCGTTTTCTGAAATGGTACATCTTGAAGCTACTCAATATTGCTAGAACCCATAGGCTCATCCATTGGATAGCTGCTCATCATCATTATATAACTGTCGTTAGAAATCCATGGTGCCTGTAATTTTAGATAATACCATTTTAGATTAGTATATTTAATATCTCTTAATAAACCGTATCATGCACAAGAAAACGACCTTATCCTTTCTCCTTTTTTACCTGACTCTTCATTCTATTTGTTTAGCTCAATATGTGGATGGTGGCAATCAACATTCTATTTTTCTTACGGAAAGTAAGGAAGTATGGACCGTTGGAAAAAATGATTATGGTGAGCTGGGCGATTCTACAAATACCACCCGAATCTATCCAGTAAAAGTCGGAGGTTTACCTCCTATAGACTTTGTTTCAAGAGGATACAAACACAATCTTGCCATCGATGAAAACAAAAGAGTATGGACCTGGGGCTGGAATAATTACGGACAATTGGGAGCCGAGAATCATGAAAACTATAATTACCCTCAACAAGTAGACGGCGTCGAAGGAGCCGTTGCTGTTGAAGGTGGTCAATGGCATTCATTAGCCTTGTTGGAAAACGGGCGTGTCATGAGTTGGGGACATAATTTTTATGGTGAGTTGGGAGATGGAAGCCGAGAGCATTCGGAAAAGCCTGTTTTTGTCAAGGGATTGAAAAACATTATTAAAATTGCCTCCGTGGGTTATTTTTCATTGGCATTAGACAAGCATGGGCAAGTCTGGGCTTGGGGAGATAATTTTTATGGACAGTTGGGAGATGGAAGTCTGGAACGAAAAACCATCCCCATTCACATTGATGGACTGAGCGATGTGGTAGATATAGCAACCGGCTGGCATCATTCTATGGCTCTTCTGAAAGATGGTTCAGTCTGGGTCTGGGGTGACAATGAAAATGGTAAACTGGGAATTGGTGGATATCAAGATCGCTTGAAGCCGACTCGATTAAATCAAATACCTAGGATAAAAAAAATAGCATGTGGTAGTTGGCATAGTCTTGCGATTGATATGGATGATCAGGTTTGGGCTTGGGGCAGCAACTCTAATGGTATGCTGGGAGATAATTCGACAGAAGATCGAGACGTCCCGGTTCAATTAGGATTAAGTGAGATAGAAGATATCGGAGCTGGTTGTTTTCAATCCATGGCTATTGACAAGCAGAACAGGGTTTGGGTCTGGGGAGAAAACTGGAATGGTCAATTAGGAATCAATAGCTATACGCGTGCCCTCGAACCAACCAAGTCTTTGATGCAGTTGGACCAGTATAAAGGCTTTGAAGAAGCCACGCAAACAGTGTCTGAAACGAAAGATATGGAATCCTTTTCCATGGCCGATGCAAACTCCATATCTAGGGAATCATTTAAGCATGGCATTCTTGAAAACAAACTGCTAATACTAAGCTTACTATTAAATCTGATCTTCGTTGTAAAACTAATGTTTGTTGGCAAAAAGCAATCGTAGATATATGTATTAAATGATTGTTTTAATTACTCGACTTTTGACGAATGTAAGCATGAATTTCCATACCATCTTCAATCAGCATTCCATCAAAACGAAATTGTAATTTCTCCAATACTCTTAGAGAGGCAGCATTTTCAGGAATGATAAAGGCTACAATTTCTTGGAGCTGTAGCTGATCAAAACCAAATTGAATACATGCTTGTGAAGCTTCGGTCGCAATACCCTGTCCCCAATATGATTGAAGAAAGCGATAACCCAGATCCACTTTTTTCACATCTGGTAGATACTTCAATCCTGCAAAGCCGATAAACGTTTGGTTTTCTTTCCATTCCACAGCAAATCGACCAAATCCATGTCTTTCATAGTCGCCAATAACATCTTGCACAATTCTTCGTTCCATTTCTTCTCTGGATACGACACCTCCATCTCCTGTATAACGTGTGATTTCTGGATCCAAATTCATTTGATATGCCGCTTCTACATCATGAATCGTAAACGATCTTAGTAGAAGTCGGTCTGTTTCGATACTTATCATGTCATTATTAAGCTATATGTACAACATTACGTTAAACGTAAATAAAGTTCGGGACATCAAGCACTTAGTCCATCATCTCTACTTGAATTTAAAATATAATTAGACAATTATTTTGATTTGACTATTTTTTTACAAACTAAATATGGGCTTTAACATAATTAATGAAATATTCCACATACCTTTAGCGCCAACTATTAAAACTAAATAATTTTATATATGAAAAAAGTATTATTAGCTGTTCTGGCAGTAGGTTTTGTTGTGGCTGCCTGTGTAAAGGACAGTACTAACCTTCAATTGGAAGAGGTTAGTTCTCCAGATGAAAATGTTCAACTCATTACGTATGAAGATTCGGATGTAATTGAGGGAAGTTACATTGTGGTTTTCAAAAACGATATCAATACTGGATCTAGAGCCAGTGTAACGAAAGATAATTATACCGAAAGACAGGCTGAAATGAAAGCTTTTGCTCAGGATATTTTTGCGAGCAGATTAAATTCAACACCGGAAATTTCTCAAGTTTATGTCAAAACTATGAAAGGTGTGGCTTTAGAATTAGATGAAAATGAAATTGCTACTCTAAGAAGAGATGATCGAATCGAATTTATCGAACAAGATCAGATGTTCCATGTAAGTATGGGAGGCCCTCCAGGTGGAGGTGGAGGTGGTGATCCGGCTCAAACAACTCCATGGGGAGTGACTAGAGTTGGAGGAGCTATCGATGGAACCAATGCTGGGACAGCTTGGATTATCGACTCTGGAATTGACTTAGACCATGCTGATCTGAATGTAGATGTAGCGAATTCTCAATCATTCCTATCTGGTGGTGGAGGAGCGTCTAGCCCTGACGATCAAAATGGTCATGGAACACACGTGGCTGGAACGGTGGCTGCCTTGAATAATTCCATCGGAGTAGTGGGAGTTGCGGCAGGAGCACCTGTTGTTTCTGTTCGAGTATTGGATAGAAGAGGTAGTGGTTCTAATTCTGGTGTCATTGCAGGTGTTGATTATACTGCTGCTAATGCATCCTCAGGAGATGCAGCCAATATGAGTTTAGGAGGAGGAGTATCTACTGCGTTAGACAATGCTGTATTAGCAGCTTCTTCGACTTGTCCATTTATCCTAGCTGCTGGAAATTCATCTACGGATGCAAATAATTCTTCTCCAGCAAGAGTGAATGGATCCAATATTTATACAGTTTCTTCCATGGCGCAAGGGGACAATTGGTCTTCTTTCTCGAATTGGGGAAATCCTCCGGTAGATTACTGTGCTCCTGGTTCGGGTGTATATTCTACCTATAAAGGTGGAGGATACGCTACATTGAGCGGTACGTCTATGGCTGCTCCTCACGTATGTGGTATCTTACTTATCGGTGGAATTAGCACAAGTGGTACGGTGAATGGTGATCCAGATGGCAATCCAGATCCTATAGCGCATCATTAAAATATTGAAACCATTTATTGAGGGTTCTCGATAAAATATATACTCTACTTAATGAAAGGAAGTTTCTTGAGAAACTTCCTTTTTTACGTTTGCATTAAATTTCTATGAATCATAATAAAAGACAACTATTTCTCCTGATGTCCTTTATAGAAGGGGGATCTGTCATGGCTTGTGAACTTATAGGCGCTAAATTAATGGCTCCTTACTTTGGTACATCTTTATATGTATGGGCATCTGTTTTAGGCCTGACGCTCGGAGGATTAACCTTAGGTTATTTCTATGGGGGTAAATTATCCAGAAAATATGCTGGAAATGAGAAATTACTATACTATACCCTTAGTCTAGCTGCCTTATTTTTAATGATTATGCCGTTTACAAGCATTATCATTATGGATCAAACCATCGTTCTTCCATTGGAAATTGGAGCTATTATTTCTTTAATACTTTTTATGATGCCTCCGCTTATTTTAATGGGTATGGTATCACCTATCATCATTAACCTTTTAACGGCTAATTCTGATGCTGCCGGTTATAGTGCTGGGACTGTATATGCCGTCTCTACATTAGGTGGAATTCTCTATACTTTTTTAATGGGATTCTTCATCATTCCGTATTTCGGATTGAAGATTCCAGCTGTAATATCAGGGATTATTTTAGCGATCCTACCCATTGTATTGCTTTTTAGAAGTAAACAAAAATCGTTGGTAGCTCTGATCGGTATAATGATGTTGTCTTCAGCTGCCAGCTTATACCCTCGTCAGAATTTCAATGAGGAATATCAAGTATTGTATAAGTCTGATGGAATCTTAGGACAAATAAAGGTGGTAGATCACCCATCTTATGAAATTACGGATGACAATAGAATAGGACGAGCCTTACTCGTTAATAATACACTTCAAACCTACGTAGGCACAGATCACAATTTTGACTACAGCATATGGAATTGGTCGCATTATTTCCCAACTGCTGCCTCCATTTTTCCTAAAGGCTCTAAAGTATTGCTACTAGGTTTAGGAGGCGGGACCATCGTAAAACAAATGAATCGCATGGGATATGATGTGGATGTCGTAGAAATCGATAAACGAGTAGGAGAAGTATCTATTGAATTTTTTAATCTAGATCCCAAAACGAATATCACCATCGATGATGCTCGTCACTATATAAAAACGACTGACAAGAAGTATGACATTGTCATATTTGATACTTTTTTAAGTGAAGCTGTTCCAGAACACCTATTGACCATAGAAGGATTCGAAGATGTCAAGAGAATTCTTAATAAAGAAGGTATGATTATGTCTAATTTCTACGGCTTTATAAAGGGAGAACGAGGTAGAGCGGCAAGATCTGTCTATAAAACGTTTGAAGAAGCGGGTTTTTTCGTGGATTTATTAGCCACCCCTGGGCAAGAAAACAGTAGAAATTTGATCTTTTTAGCCAGTCTATCTGAAAAAGATTTTAGTAACACGCAGTACTCAGAACCTAATTATGAGAAAATTGATAATCTTTATGATTTTTTCATTGAAAGACGATTCATAGATCTGGAAAATGCGGTAGTCTTATCTGATTTCAAACCTCAACTGACAAAACTCTATACCAAAGCAGCTCGAGAATGGAAGAAAAACTATAATGATTATTATAGAAAGCATTTCAGCAAGTAAATCAATAAAAGGAAAAATAAACCTTCATTTGTCACCTAAGATTTACAAGAGATCATAATTTCAGTGATGTTATAAGCCGTGTGATATGTCCCTTACGTTATATAAAGAATATACCGACTCTCGGAACATATCACGACTACTATATTGAAGAAAATCAATGAGACTTTCTCATTAATCTTGTTTGAAAGGTTTATATATTTTTCGATGATATATATAGGATACTATCACCAATATAAATCCGATCAATGCCGCAAAAAATTCACCGTCATTGATGTTTTGATGAGCTGCAATAGCTAACAGTGTATTGAATGTAAATCCTGCATAGGCCCATTCTTTGAGCATCGCGGATTTATTCGACCAAATAGCAATAATCCCCAATATCTTAGCAATGGCCAATGGATAAATAATAAAGGAAGGAAAACCTAAATTTAAGAAGGTTTCTTCTACCATTGGGTACTGTATAAAATACATGGAAGCACTAAATAACATGAGCGCTGAAAGTAATCCAGTGGCTATTCTGTACACTAATACGTTTGTTTTATTCATAACAATAATTTTATTTACCTAGCACTTTAATACCTAGGTAATTAATTTAGTAAAAAATTTATTCTCGTAGTTTATCCAAGATATTGCTGACAATTTGTGCTTCTCTATCTGAAACTCTATACATCAATGCATCTCTCGATCCATCATCATCTTCATCGATTATTTGTAGTAAATCTTTTCCTTTTTCTGAGATGCGCAAATACACTACTCTTCTATCCTCGTCGCATCTTTGGCGTTCGACCAATTCTTTATCCACTAATTTATCGGATAAGCGGGTAGTATTGGGTGATTTTTCCACCATTCTATTTTTGATCTCGTGCATACTTAACCAGTCCCCTGCGCCTCTTAATATTCTTAATATATTGAATTGCGGGTTCGAAATTCCATAGGGTTTGAGATATTCGCTAAAACGATTTCGAATCCAATTACCGGTGAATACAATATTGGACAAAAATCGATGTTGATCATTGGTAAACCGCGTTTTCATTTCTTCATCAATCTTCGCCATTTTTGGAATTTTAAACAAATATAGCATTTATTTACCATGGTAAATGATTCCGAGGTGATTTTTTTGCGATAGCGATAGTAGCTGGCGCGCTTTAGCGCGATCCCGACCATGAAATGTCGGGATGACCTTAGGGAAACAGCGCATAGCGCGGTATATAGGCCGTCCAATGACGGACTATATAATCGTCCTTAAATAATAAAGGGCCACGACATAAATTATGCGCAGCCCTTTCCTATTTACACGTTTTCCTTTATTTAATTATTGTCACGTCCCCTTTGAGTGTTGTTTGTGTTCCATCAATCAAGGTAACGATCGCATACCAAGCATATACACCAGGATTTAATGGTTGTCCTTTGAAAGTACCATCCCATCCTTCAGACTCTACTCCTGTTTCAATATTATGGTTCTCCCATACATGTTCTCCCCATCTATTGAACACTTTGATTTCATTGATCAAATCTATATTACTTGCCGAGTACAAGGTCCACATATCATTTACTCCATCATTATTTGGTGTAAAGATATTTGGTGCATAAACTTTCGTTCTTCTATCCACTCGAATCGTAATATTATCTTCCAACATACATCCGAATACATCTTCTAATATCACTGTATATTCTGTTGTATAAAAAGGAGTAGCTAATGGATCTATACAATCTGTGCAATCTAAACTTCCATCCTCTGGAATCCAATTGATGTCCGCTATATTACTCGTTTCGATATCCGTTTCTGCATACAATTGAACACTTTCTCCAAGATCAATAGTATGATCTTCTCCTGCATCTAGCATGTAATCATCATAGCCGTGTAATTCAACACTCTGAACAGCTTCACAACCATTGGAAGCAACCGCAATTACTTCGTATGTTCCCGATTGTAATCCGCTGAAGTTTCCAGAATTATTGGAATATCCATTCGACAATGTAAACTCAACTTCTCCACTGGCTTCAATTACTGTAGCTTGGATAGAACCTCCAATTGGATCATCACACGGATTGATCGTTTCGATTTCAAAGTCAACAGCAGCCGTATCAAGTTCTACTACCACTTCTTCAGAAGAAATACAACCGTTATCTAAGTTCGTTACTTCGATCGTATAAACTCCCGCGGAATCTGTTGAGAAACTTAAATCATTTGTAATTTCAATAGACGACTCATTGTACCAAACAATGGATTGATTTCCATTTTCGATGGTAGCAGATATCGTGGCTTCTGACGTATTACAATCTAATTGAACATCTGGACTAACAGAAACATTCAACGTTTCAATATTTTGTTCAACCATGATAGAATCAACCGCTTCACACATGTTGGTCGAATCGATCACATTTAATATATACAGTCCTGGTTCGTCTACCATCAGGAACAAGCTATCTCCTCCGATGCTTTCCCCTGCAGCATTTGTCCAATAGTAGTTGACAAAATCGTTATCTGTTGAATTGGAACCATCAATTAAAACGTTCAGATTATCACAATCTAAGATATTTGCCTCATCGAGTATTGCTAATGGATAGTTAATTATTTCCGAAACAATTACTGTATCAAAATTGGTACATCCAGAATTTTCGTTTTGAACCATTAATATATATGTTCCATCTTCTCCAGTCTCATAGTACACACTATTTGCACCATCAATTGGATTTCCTTCTCCATCCAACCATTGATAGATATAATCACCTTGTGAAGATGCACTTCCATCAAGCATTACCACAATTTCAGCACAAGTCAACAATTTATCTTCACCTGCATTAGAAACAACGAAATCAGAAGAACCTGTAACGACGATCGAATCGATAATCGAACATTGTGTCTCCTCATTTATTATTTCCAGAACATAGGTACCTGGAGCATTCACCACTATCGAAGATAATGTGTCATTTCCGACAATATTTCCGTCCGTAGTTGTCCATTGATATTCAAATTCTGGTCCAGTACTAGACGCCGACGCATCAATAGAAGTGGTCACGTTATCACAATCCAATGGCAGTGCATCTTCAATGGAGATTTCAGGTAACTCACTTAATGTTATATTGATGGTCAACTGATCTGCATCACAAATCTGATGTTCACTGAAAACAGTATACACAAGATCATATGTACCTTGATTGATCATCGATATATCTAAGGTATTAGATCCTGCATCGTATGCATCCTCTAATGTTGTCGGAATCGTCCATTCTCCTGTTGCAGTAGCTTCTTGAACCAAATCATCTAATACTATGATATCCGAAGATGCTTCACAGAAGAACAATTCCTGATCTTCACCTGCAAATACTTGATTATCGACGATTATCGTTACCAATGAATCTGAAGGACAATCTGGGTCTATATCGTTCAGTGTAAACAGAAGTGATAAAATTGCTCCTTCTGTGCCAGACGTTATAAGCTGATTATCAGAGTCTATTTCAAAATTATTCGATGGGTTGTTTACTATAACCCAAGATCCAGGGTCTCCATTTACTAATTGATTCAGGTCAACTGTTTCACCCACACATATTGGATCTGGAGCATTGATATCCACATTTGGACAGAAACATTCAATTACTTCTATCTCCACGAAATATGTTTCTTCTCCACAATCAGATCCTTGTCCTATTACATATTGGAAAGTATACATTCCTGGCTGGACGCCATCAAAATTTAAAATTGGGAATGATCCTGTTGCATTTGAATTATCTAAATCGGTCCAAATTCCATTTGTAATTCCATCAATAATTAAGTCATCAAAGTTTACGATGGATCCTTTTAACTCAAGATTACAAATTGTTGTTTCCTCAATCAATTCAGAAAATAATTCGTCCACGATGGTCAATTCTACGATTCCATAAACATCGCCTGGACAGTTTTCCGAATGAATTTCTACTAGTTCAATCGTTTTATTCTCATCTAATACAACTGTAATTTCAAATGGAGAATCAGCGATATCAGTCACTGTAAATTCTTCACCATTTATAGTATATGTCAATTCCCAAGGTCCCACTCCTTCGAAGTAAACTGGAACGGTCAACTCGCTATCCAAACAATCCTCTTGATTACCATCTATTGTCGCCGTTGGTGTAGAATAAAAAATAACTGGAGTAGATGATATTCCTAGACATGGATCATTGAAATCAACAGGGTTCCCTGCATTTCCAACAACCGCTGACACATAATATATTTCGTCCAAATTCATCAAATTCGGATCAAATGTGAATTCAGCTACTGTATTTGTAGCAATGATATCTCCAATAGAAGTAGCCGTTCCCTCATGTAGTATGAATACTAATACATCATCATCTTCGAGCACTTCATTCGAATTATCATAAGTCGCTGAAATTGATTCGTTGGTATCACAGAACGCCATCAATTCATTTTGCATTTCTCCCACTGCTGTTTCACATTCACAGTTTGGTTCCTCTCCCTCAATTATTACTTCATTACATGCATTTGCATCTGCAATTGTGAATTGGAAAGGTCCAGATCCAACATTAAATGTTTCTTCATAAATGAATGGTTCTTCACCATTTGTATTTACAAATTCACCATTTACAACATAGGTAGCTGCAAGTCCTTCAGAAATTTCAAAGCTTACAGTGAAGCTCATTCCATCTACAGAACATTCTGTCGTATAATCAGAAACTACGATTGATTCTAAGACCGTAACTACCGCGTCTCCAGAAGTTTCACCTGTACATTGATCTGCCGTGATAAGATTATCTATTGTATAGACACCTGGCTCTTGTACTTCGATCGTATAAGGAGACGACTCGATTACAAGTTGTTCTACCCATTCATTATCATTATACAAGTCAAGATTGATCGGGAAAGATCCTGTAATGGTGATGTTCAGTTCAGCAACAGCTCCTTCATCTACACAAATATCACCACCTCCTGAAAGTACAGCTATTGGTTGTGCACCTGTTGTGATCGTAAATTGTACTTCATCCGAACATACTCCCAACGCATCATACACGTAAAGAGTAATGGCTCCAAAGATGGTGTCACCCTCTTGATAACTTGTTCCCTGTCCATTCGGTTCAGTATAATAAAGTGGATTATTTAGATCTGTACCTGACACTTCAGGTAAAACATAAAAATCACATATTTCAATATTGTTGATTGCATCTAATGCAGGTGTCAGATTTATTGTGATCTGCACCAATTCTTCATCAAAACATCCTCCTGCTACATCATATAGATACAGTTCTGTAGATTCCCATATAGTATCACCGCTTATAAATGCTGTACCTTGACCCTCTGATTCTGTATAATACGCTTCATTTCCAGTTAGGTTTACACCCGTTATTTCTGGTAACACATAGAAATCACAATGTTCTTGATTTTCTAATGGATTAATATTTGGTATACCTGAGAAAACTACATCAAAATCTTCTGAAGCGGAACATATCCCATTTTCAGCAAAAATGAATATAGTCATTGGTTCAAAGATGGTATCGCCAACTTGGAAAACTTCCCCATCACCTAAAGGCTGAGTTGAATACACTGCTGATCCAATATTCTGTCCTATTATTTCTCCTAAAACATGGAAATCACAAACAACAACATCTTCTATCTCTTCTAACTCAGGAGTTGCAATAATTTCGATGTTAAATTCTACTTCAGAAAAACACCCTCCCGCGATATCATGTGCATAAATAGTCGTTGTAGTCCAAATCGTATCACCCATTGCATATGTAGTTCCCATTGCATTCGACTCACTATAATACGATTCATTTCCTGTCAAATTCTGTCCTAAGATTTCCGTTAGAACAAAATAATCACATGCCACAACATCTTCTATTTGATCTAATACTGGTGCTGGGCTGAATTGAATTTCAAATGATTCTTGATCGAAACAATCTCCAACTATATCATAAAGATAAACGGTCATTGCATTCCAAATGGTATCTCCAGATTCGTATTGCACTCCTGTCCCATTTGGACCATTGCTATATATAGGGTTATTTAAATCCGACCCAGTAATCACAGGTAGTACAAAGTAATCGCAAACTACAACATCTTCTAATGCATCCAATTGAGGTGTTGTATTTATAACTATTTCGAAAGATTCTTCATCGAAACAGCTACCGGCCATATCATATGCGTAAATTGTCATAGAAGACCAAATGGTATCTCCTATTTCATATGATGTTCCCATTGCATTCGACTCACTGAAATATGATTGATTTCCAGTTAAATTAACTCCTGTAATATTAGGCAGTACGTAAAACTCACATTGCTCTTGATCGACGAGTGGATTAATATTTGGAGCTCCTGAAAAGATTACCTCGAAATCAGCCGTTGAGCTACAAATTCCATTTTCCGCAAATACAAAGATGGTCATCGGCTCGAAAATAGTATCGCCAATCTCGAAAACTTCACCATTTCCAAATGGTTGTGTTGAATACACAGCAGATTCCATATTCTGTCCGGTAATTTCTTCCAACACATGGAAATCACAAACAACTACATCTTCGATTTCATCGATTTCTGGTGTTGTAAGAATTTCAATATTAAAATCTACTTCATCAAAACAAGTTCCTGCCAAATCATATGCAAAAATATTCATAGAAGCCCAAATGGTATCTCCTATTTCATATTCGGTTCCAGTAGCATTTGGCCCACTATAATACGCTTGATTTCCTGTTAAATTTTGTCCAAAAATATTTGGAAGTACAAAGTAATCACACGATTCGACATCATCTATTTGATTAAGTATTGGAGCAGGACTAAATTCAATATCAAAAGATACTTGATCTGAACATGCTCCTATTATATCATATACATAGATTGTCAACTCATTCCAAATGGTATCTCCAGCTAGGTACTGAGTTCCCGTTCCAGCTGTTCCATCACTAAATACAGGGTCGTTAAGATCCGTACCTGTAATTTCAGGTAGAACATAATAATCACAGACGATTACATCATCAATGAAATCTAGTTCTGGTGTACTATTTATAACAATTTCAAAAGATACTTCATCAAAACAATCTGAATAATTATCATAGATATATAGAACCGATGTTTCGAAAATAGTATCACCTTCACTGTACGAGTTTCCTTCCTGATTTGGTAGGTCATAATACATTTCATTTCCGCTCAAGTTGACTCCTTCAATTGATGAAAGTATAAAATAATCACAAGATTCCACATTGGAAGGTTGACTTAATACGGGTTCTCCTGTAATGAAAATATCGAATGATTCTTCATCTGAACAAGTCGCTACAGCATCATATATATAAATCGTAGTGTTTTCAGTAATTTCTTCACCAACCTCATATATGGAACCAGTACCATTTGGCCCACTGTAATATGCTGCATTTTCTGTAAGATTGATACCTTCTATTTCAGGAAGAACAAAAGAAACGCAAACTTCCACATCTGGAATATCACTCACGTTTGGTCCTTCTAAAATTTCTACTGTAAATGAAACTTCATCTATACAATTATCATTTGCGTCATAGATAAATAGTTCTGTAGAATTGTAAATCGTATCACCTGCAGAATATGATATACCACCTTGATTAGCTTCTGTGAAATACATAGGATTATCAGAAAGGTTGGTTCCTGTAATCTCAGGCAACTCGAATAAAGCACATACTGTAAGATCAGCAGGTTGATCTAATTCCGGTGTAGCTATAATAGTAATTGGGAAGCTAGTTTCTGCCGAACAGCCATTAGATTCATCCCAAATATATAATGTCATAGAAACATCAATTACATCGCCTGGTTGATATGAAGTACCTTGTCCATTTTGAAATTGGAAATATGCCTCATTTCCAGATAAGTTCTCTCCTAAGATTTCAGGAAGCGTATATACATCACATACAGCCACACTATCTGGTTGTACCAAAGTAGGAGAATCGTTGATAACTATTAATATATTTTCTTCATCGAAACATTCATTATTTTGATCAAAAAGATATAATTCAACAGATTCTGTAATAAGATCTCCTGGTTCAAAAGTTTCCCCTTGACCATTTGGTTCACTATAATAAGATACATTCTCAGAAAGGTCTGTACCATTAATTTCAGGTAAAATAAATTCGTCACACTGCTCAACATCCTCAGGATTGAAAATATCCGGAGTAATAAGAATTGTAATATCTAAAGGTTGTTGATCTGAACAATCATTGTTAGAATCAAATGCATATAATAAGATAGATTCTGTTATTTGATCACCTGGGAAATAAATATCTCCTTCACCTTGTTCTTCCGTATAATATCTAGGGTTATTTAAGTTCTGACCTGAAATAGTAGGTAAGCTATAAAAATCACACACCTCGACAGATGGTAATTCATCTAATATAGGGGTTTCAATGATTGTAATTGAAAAGAAAACTTCATCATCACAAATATCATTCTCATCTCTGATATACAGAGTAGTAGATATTTCGATGACATCACCTTCTTGATATTGAGTTCCATTTCCACCTGCTTGGCTATAATAAGCCTCCGATCCTGTAAGATTTGTTCCTGTTATTTCTGGCAATATATATGCATCACAAGATATTACATCTTCAGGTTGATTCAGAATCGGTGACGATAAAATTGTAATACTTATTAATTCTTCATCTGAGCAACTACCCGATTCGATGAATAAGTATAGTGTTTGATCCATCCAAATCGTATCACCCACTTGATATTCAACACCTGAACCATTTTGTTCTGTGTAATAAGCCACATTATCTGACAAGTTCTCACCATCAATTTCTGGCAGAATTGCAAATCCACATTCCGTAATTGGATTTGGCTCATAAATATCTGGAGCACCTCCTACTGTAATGGTAAATTGATCTTGATCAAAACAGCTACCAGCTACATCATATATATAAAGTATAATACTTTCAAAAATGGTATCTCCTGGATTAAATTCATTTCCTAAGCCATTCGGCGCATTGAAATAAGATTCATTCCCAGTTAAATTTTCACCTAGTATTTCTGGAAGTACGAAATAATCACATGTTGTAACATTATCCAGCGGATAAATTACTGGTGTTTCTACCAAATTAATTTGAACCGTATCTTCATCGAAACATACTCCTTCTTGATCAAAAATATACAAGTTAATACTTTCAAAGATTGTATCGCCTGCAATCCATTGTTGTCCTGTGCCATTACTTCCACTGTAATAAGCTTCATTTCCTGTTAAATCGGAACCAGTAATTTCCTCCAAGACAAAGTAATTACAAACCGTAATGTCCTCTAATGCATCGATTGAAGGCGTTTCAAAAATAGTTATAGAGACAAATTCTTCATCATTACATGTACTACCTCCATCAAAAATGTAAAGATCTATACTAGAATTAATAATTTGACCTTCTAGATACTTCGTTCCATTTCCACCTTGATCTGTGTAATACGCTTGATTACCTGTTAAATTTTCACCAGTTATTGTAGGTAATTCATATGAATCACATACTTCAACATCATCGATTGGATCAATTTCTGGCTTTTCAATGATCTCAATATCAAATACAATTTCCGTAGAACACTCTTCGCCTGGATCAAAAATATACATGGTCGTATTTTCTGTAATAAGATCTCCTGCCATAAATTGTGTCCCCTGACCTTCAGGTTGAGAATAATATCCTACCTCATCTGTAAGATTTGATCCCGTTATTTCAGGAAGGGTGTATGATTCACAAACCAATTGATCTCCAGGATTATTAATTGTAGCACCATCATTTAAAACAACTTCTATATTCAATTCATCGAAACAGTTCGGTGTTGTTCCAGTTTCGTCGTAAATAAATAAATTCGTATTAGACCAAATGGTATCTCCTGCATTGAAGACCGTTCCATTTCCACCTGATTGAGTATAAAAGGCCTCATTTCCAGATAAATTTGTTCCCGTAATTTCTGGTAAAATAGCGTATTCACAACCAGGTACAGATTGGATTGGATCTAATTCAACGGTTGGAATTAAACTCAATGTAATTACATCAGACGCTTCACATCCAAGACCATCAATTACTGTCAAAGTATAATCTCCTGCCAAAGAAGCTGTGATTGACTCTTCATTGAAGGTTTCGTCTTCAAAGCTCCATTCGTAGGTATAAGGTGCTGTTCCAAATTCAATAAAATTAGTCAACTCTATTGCACTACCTTCACAGATTGTCGGGTTATCAGGAATAATTTCAACTTGAATGGCCTCATTTGGCTCTGTAATAACTATAGTTTTTTCGACGGTACATTCATTAGAATCTTCTACAGTTACGCTGTACGTTCCAGCAGGTAAATCGGTAAGATTGGTCATTCCATCATAATCATCAATATTCCAATCATATGTATAATCCGGATTACCGCCTTCTACAGAAATATCAATAGAACCAGAAAGATCATTCTTA
Source organism: Saprospiraceae bacterium (assembly GCA_020628475.1). GTDB lineage: Bacteria > Bacteroidota > Bacteroidia > Chitinophagales > Saprospiraceae > JAHDFB01. The sequence continues at coordinate 70,409 of JAHDFB010000008.1, forward strand.
CAAATTACATTTTCCTTTTCAACCGTAACCACGATTGGGTCATCATCCATTAAAATTGTTTGAACAACATCAGTGATATTTCCGCTACAGTCAATCACTTGATATGTTCTAGTAATTGTTAAGTTATCTCCACTACAAGAGGTATTTGTCTCATATTCGTCTGATTCCCAAATAATAGTTGGAAAGGCATCACAGTTATCCGACACTCCAGTTACAATTGTTATATCTACTGGTGGAATTTGATTTAAAGAATCAATAATTACGTCTATCAAATCATCTGCAATTGGAGGCAGTGTATCAATGATTGTAAGAGTAGCCATACAAGTAGCTACATTATCACAATTATCAATGACTGTAAATTCAACGGTTGTAGTACCTACTCCTTCACAAGGTCCATTTGGATCTTGATAATTATTGGAAATTTCTGCAATTCCACAATTATCCGTGGCGGAGAATCCACTTAACCACTGATCTATAGAAGCTTGGTTCGTCTCTGTATTACATTGTAAAGTAATATCGACAGGACAAGATGTTATAACAGGTGCTTCTTCGTCGTTTACCGTAATTTCTTGAGAACAAGTATTTACATTTCCACAGTTATCCGCAATTTGGTAAACTCTTGTTACTAATAACGGACAGGTAGACTCAGAGATAACTTCCTCTAATAATTCAAAGCTTGATACATCGATACCACAATTATCAGATACAGATCCTCCCGCCAATTCAAATTCACTTAATGTAGTAGCCGCTTGATAATCTTCAATATCACATATATTAACAATGGCCGCTGGGCAAGTGATCTCTGGTAAAATATCATCATTTATAGTGATCATATGTTCACTTGTCGAAGTATTACCACAATAGTCCGATACCATATAGATTCTCGTGGTTACAGCAGGACAAGTTAAAGGTGGTGTAGTTTCTTCCAATAATGTAAATGAAGCCGGATCAATTGCACAGTTATCAGAAGCTCCACCACCATCTTCAATAAATTCTTCAAGTGTCGCATATGGTGGATGTTCAGAAATATCGCAATCACCATATTTATTAAATGGACTAGTAATTACAGGTGCAACCTCGTCGTTTATGATGATCTCTTGACTACATGTTCCAATATTCCCACAAACATCAGCTATACTATAAATTCTATTAATTGTTTGAGGACAGCTATTGGTAATGATTTCATCTTCTACAAAGGTGAAACTGTCCTCATCGATTTCACAATTCTCTTCTACACTACCACCAGCATCTACAAATTCTTGGAATGAATTTAAAACGGGTATTTCATCACTTGAACAGATACCAAATTCTGCTGGAGGACATGTTAATTCTGGAGGAGTTGTATCATCAATCAAAATACTTTGAGCAAAAGAAGATGTATTGCCACAGATATCTGAAACGATGTATACTCTTCCTACTAATTTAGGACATGTGAATTCTCCAATAATTTCTGTGTCTAAATAAAAGGATCCTTCATCCACTTCACAATTATCAGACACGGAACCTCCATCATTTATAAATTCTTCTAGAGAAGTATAAGGAGGAACTTCTGATATATCACATTGACCATTTAATACCTCTATTCCACTAATTGTAGGAGGCACTATATCATTTACGGTAATTATTTGCTCACAGGTTGATTCATTACCACATAAGTCCTTAATGCTATAAATTCTAGTAATTGTTTCCGGACAAGTCTGTCCATCTGAAGTTTCTGAAACTAAGGCAAAACTCAACTCATCAATCGCACAATTATCAGATGTAATTCCACCAGCGTTATTGAATTCCATTAAGTTTTGATATGCTGGTAAATCGTCGATTGAACAAGAAATTAACTGCGGTGCAGGACAAATAATTATCGGTGCGATAAGATCGTTAATTGTAATAATGTGTTCTACTGTCGATGTATTACCACATAAATCAGCTACTTGATAAATTCGAGTAATCGTTTCAGGACAAGTGTTCTCATCACTTACTTCACTTATAATAGTGAATGAATTTTGATCTAATGCACAATTATCCGTAACATTTCCTCCACCTGCTTTAAATTCATTAATCGAGGTAAAAGGTAAAATTTCATCAATTGAACAACTAGTACTCAGGTCAGGTGCCGCTACAAATATTGGTGCTATTTCATCATTTACCGTTACAATTTGAGCACAAGTAGCCGTATTCCCACATAGATCTTCAATTTGATAAATTCTTGTGATTGTTTCTGGACAAGTATTTCCGTCAGAAAGTTCTTGAATCATTGTAAAACTTTCTTCTCTTATTTCACAATTATCAGAAGCAGATCCACCGGCCTCAGTAAATTCAAAATAATTTTGATACGGTATGTGTTCAGTAGCAGAACAGACTGCATTCAATTCACTTGGACAATTTATAATTGGTGCTTCCTCGTCATTAATGAAAATTTCTTGTTGACAAATTGCCGTATTCCCACATAGATCAGCAATTTGATAAATTCGAGTAATTATTTCGGGACAAGATTGACCATTTGTCATTTGATTCAATAAAGTAAACGACGATTCATCCAGTTGACAATTGTCAGATGCATTTCCACCAGCTTCCGTAAATTGTTCATAATTCGTATATGCTGGTATTTCACTAATATCACATCTTGCTGTTAACAAATCTGGACAGGTCAATGTTGGGGGAATTTCATCATTTATCGTAAGAATATGATCAAATTCTGAAACATTACCACACACATCTGTGATACTATATGTTCTTGTTATTGTCTCTGGACAAGTATTTCCATCATTTATTTCACTTACTAGGGTAAAGGAACTCTCAACGATTCCACAATTATCACTAGCTGATCCGCCTGCATCAATATAATCATCATAAGTAGTTAAAGGTGGTACTAATTCTTCTGCACAATTAAAATTTTGAGTTGCTAAAGGTTCGATGATTGGGGCAATCAAATCAATAATCTCGATACTTTGAGTAACTGTTACTGAATTACCACATAAATCTTCAATATAATATACTCTCTCAATCTTCTCAGGGCAATTATTCCCATCACTTACTTCACTTTGAAGTACAAAACTGCTCTCGTTAATTTCACAATTATCACTCGCAGAATATCCGTTAGCAACAAAATCTTGATACGTTGCAAATGGAGGATACTCACTAATAGCACAACTAAAAGTAAGATCAGGTAACTCACTTATCTCAGGATTTATATCATCATTAATTACAATAGTTTGTTGACAAGTTGTGGCATTTCCACAAAGATCTTCAACATAATAGGTTCTTACTACAGTTTCTGGACAAGTATTCCCATCACTCACTTCACTCTGTAATACGAAACTATTTTCATTAATCTCACAGTTATCACTAGCAGAACCACCGTCCGCAACGAAACTATTGAAATCATCATAAGCGGGAAGATCTGCAATCGAACAAACCGCTGTCAAATCACCAGGACAAGTTAATATTGGCAGCTCCTCATCGTTAATTTCAATTTGTTGAGTTACTGATACTCCATTTCCACACAGGTCTTGAATATAATACGTTCTTGTAACAATTTCTGGACAGGTATTTCCATCACTTACTTCACTCTGTAAAATGAAACTATTTTCGTCGATCTCACAATTATCTGAAACAGTTCCTCCGGCGCTTATAAATTCGTTTAAACTAGTATATGCAGGATGTTCATCTACATCACAAATTGCAGTTAAATCACCAGGAGGAGTCATCAAAGGAGCCTCTTCATCATTAACAACAACTTCTTGTTGACAAACTTGTGCATTTCCACAAAAATCCTCAATATAATACGTTCTAATTATTGTTTCAGGACAGCTATTTCCATCACTCACTTCGCTCTGTAACTCAAAGCTATTTTCATTAATACCACAATTATCACTTACACTACCGCCATCTGCTATAAAGCTTGCAAGATCTGTATAGACCGGAACTTCATCTGAACTACAAATAGCCATTTTATTTTCAGGACAACTAATGGTTGGTAATTCTTCGTCGTCAATTATTACATTCTGAGTAAATGTGCTAATATTTCCACAAGCATCTGCAATTTCGTAAATACGAGTAAAAGTTTCAGGACAGGAATTTCCATCCGTTGTTTCAGATTGTAAAGCAAAACTGCTTTCTACCAAAGTACAATTATCACCGGCAGATCCGCCTGCATCAATGAAATCATTGAATGTAACATATATTTCATGTTCACTTATTGAACAAACTCCATTTAAATCACCAGGACTTACAAAGGTTGGTGCTTCTGTATCATTCACCGTGATCACCTGTTCGCAAGTCACTCCGTTTCCACATAAATCTTCTATATAATACGTTCTTGTAATTACTTCTGGACAAGTATTTCCATCGCTTACTTCGCTCTGTAATACAAATGTACTTTCATCGATAGCACAATTATCACTCGCACTACCACCGGCACCAACAAAAGATGCGTAATCACTGTATGGCGCTTCCTCATCTATTGAACATACCAAATCAAAATCAGCAGGACATGTCATCATCGGTGCTTCTTCATCATCAATCACGATCACTTGCTCACAGGTCACCCCATTACCACATAAATCTTCTACATAGTATATTCTTGTAACCGTTTCTGGACAGCTATTCCCATCGCTTACTTCACTTTGTAATACAAAACTATCTTCATTAATCTCACAGTTGTCACTTGCACTACCACCAGCTCCTATAAAAGATGCATAATCTGAATACGCCGGCTGCTCATCGATTGAACATACGGCTGTTAAGTCACCAGGACATGTCATCGTCGGCAAGGTCTCATCATTCAACACTACTACCTGCTCGCATGTAACTCCGTTTCCACATAAGTCTTCTATATAATACGTTCTTGTAATTGTCTCAGGACATGTATTTCCATCACTCACTTCACTCTGTAATACAAATGTACTTTCATCGATAGCACAATTGTCACTCGCACTACCACCAGCACTTACAAAAGATGCATAATCTGCATATACCGGCTGCTCACTCGCATCACATATCGCTGTTAAATCACCAGGACATGTCATCATCGGTGCAATATCATCGTCGATTACGATTATTTGCTCACAGGTTACTCCATTGCCACAGTTATCTTCAATGTAGTACGTTCTTGTTATTGTTTCTGGACAAGTATTTCCATCACTCACCTCACTCTGCAAATCAAAACTACTCTCATTCAATCCACAATTATCACTCGCACTACCGCCTGCTCCTACAAAGGATGCATAATCCGTATATACTGGTTGCTCATCGATTGAACATACTGCTGTCAAATCACCAGGACAACTCATCGTCGGTGCAATATCATCATCCACTGTAAATATTTGTTCAAATGTGCTGATGTTACCACATTGATCGGCTATTTCATAAATTCTTGTAATGATCTCTGGACAGGTATTTCCATCACTTACTTCACTCTGTAATGCGAAACTTGCTTCCACTAATGTACAGTTATCACTCGCACTACCGCCTGCATTGATGAAGTCCGTATAACTCGTGTAAACATCATGTTCACTTGGAGAACACACCCCTGTTAAATCACCAGGACTTACAAAGGTTGGTGCTTCTGTATCATTCACCGTGATCAC
>JAHDFB010000008.1:76093-76727 GCA_020628475.1 Saprospiraceae bacterium
ATGCATAATCCGTATATACTGGTTGCTCATCGATTGAACATACTGCTGTCAAATCTCCTGGGCAAGTCATAACTGGTAGTACATTATCATCCACGGTAAATATTTGCTGGAATGTACTGATGTTACCACATTGATCTGCTATTTCATAAACTCTTGTTATTATTTCTGGACATGTATTTCCATCGCTTACTTCACTTTGTAATGCGAAACTACCTTCTACTAATGTACAGTTATCACTCGCACTACCACCAGCATTGATAAATTCTGTATAATTGCTGTATACCGCATGTTCACTTGGTGAACATACTCCTGTTATATCACCAGGACTTACAAAGGTCGGGGCTTCTGTATCATCTACCGTAATAACTTGATCGCATGTCACACCATTACCACATAAATCTTCTATATAATAAGTCCTTGTAATTGTTTCCGGACATGTATTTCCATCACTTACTTCTGTTTGTAGTACAAAACTAGTCGGTTCTATACCACAGTTATCCATGACGCTTCCACCAGCAGCTAGAAATGCTCCGTAATTAAAATATGGCGCTTCTTCATCTATAGAACAAACTAAATTAAAATTTGGAGGACATATCATTGTAGGGGCCTCGTCATCATTTACCAATATAGTCTG
>JAHDFB010000009.1:0-58448 GCA_020628475.1 Saprospiraceae bacterium
GTAATGCTGCAGGATGCATGGCGAAATCAGAGATCATCAATGCATGTAAAGGGTAATGGATCTGATGTACTCAGCGTATCCGAAAAGGAGGATATGCTCTGAAAGCGCAATGATAGTTTAATTTCGTACAATTATTAGCTTTCGGGCTATATCCTTCTAGTAACCAGCTAGAGCCGTCAAGCACTCTTCTTTCCGCATCTATTGGCAATGTCCAAAAGCAGTTTTGATATATCAAATTTTTAATTTCATTCCAATCTTGAATATTCAACATTTTGTGGATTCGCTTACTAATGAATCCGTTCTAAACTCGATAGTTGTTGGAACAGCAAATTCCTTAACATGTAGCGTAACCACTTCGCCTTTTTTATTTATTCTATATATCTTTTGGTAATCAGCAAGCAATACGGTAATTGAAAATCTAAAGGACTCTATTGCTTGATCTTCAAGAATTGGTACATTAAATCTATTCCAGTATTTTCTCATTTTATAATTATCATTTGCTTGAATTTCGGATATTAAGCTATCATTTAGAGCAAGAATATCATTATGAATATCACAAACACTCAGGTTCGGCACAGGCTGAAAAAATGGAGCAAATGAGTAGAAATATAAAAATGTAGTTCATCGGTTTTCATCTATAAGTTTTACTTTTTTGCATATGCCATGAATTCTTGTTTTTAGCAGTACATTAATATTGTTTGAGCTATGCTGCATAAAGCTATTTATGTACATCGTCTATTCTATTTCTTCGTGCATCACTTTAGATTATAACAGATAACGGATATACCGAGAATACGATGATTTCATGTCCTTTTTTTGATGTGAATCTTATCCGTTTATTTGTAAAGATTGTTTATGATTCTATTGATTTAATTACCAAACATAGGAGTTTAGTTCTTATCCGTTGAATAGATAAGTCAGTGATGGATTGGGGTGGAATGTGCTGTGATTTGGTAGAATATTTTTAGCGTTTTTAGCTGGAGTTTGGGAGATTTTGGTTTTGGAATGGGAGATTATGATTAGAAAGTGACTTTTTTACTAATTCTCGTAGTACGAACGGCTGAACATACTGAATAAACTGAACATTCCATCGACGAAAATCTCTCTTTAATTCTTTAGAACACAAAAATATCGATCCCTTACCCTCCTCTTTACCAATACTATAATGCTTCTTCAACCCGCGATACCGCTTCTTCCGTTGATACAACTTAATCTGTTGATTCCGAAGCTTTTCCAAATACACCACAGCCTCTTCTACACTTTCAAAATAAAATCGTTCATACGAACTATGCACCAAAACTCCCGTTCTTCCTCGTTTTCGATTGATATATCGAACATAACTACTTATAAATAATCGTATTCGTTCGGAAATAATTCTCCACACCTCACCTCGCCTAATTTCGTGCTTGCTATTTTTTTGAAGAGTTTTAAACCCACGTATTCTTACAATAAATTGCCAACCATGTCTCGTAATTACATAGTCGTAAATGTGCAAATAATCCTTCAAATAGTAATTCGCATAACACATTAATGCGCGAGCTTCTCGAATATCTTCTATGTAATTACTATTCGCTGCCACCCTACTCTCAAAGACATAATATCCCTGAGTAAATATCTCTTTAGTTCTTTTCATGATACATAAGACTGTTTCTTATTAGTGTTTGAAAAGCACTAAACGTTCCTAGAAAGTATACATATTTAATAAATACATTTTTAAATGTTGATATTCAAATATTAACACATATAAATAAAAATAATGTTTTCTATTTATGGCACTGCACCAATGCTAATTCTTGACAAAATGAAATGAATTATATAACGGGCATCATAACATATTTCATACCAGCAAAAATGGCAGCCCAAATCTGGTAATACATACTTTTATCTGATTCTCGAGCAATATCTATAACACCTGTTTCATGCTCCCACTCTTGTCTATTATCTTGATCCAGAACAAATCGAGTAATCATAAAATTTACTGGATTCCATTGCTCAATAAACTTCTCTTTATCGTACCGTACCTTCAAATTACGGTAGTAAAAGTCCAGCACCCCTTTTGAATGATACTTATTCGCATCTACATTACAAAGTAATTTATCCAATCTTCCTTTCTTAATCTTTAATCCCGCCAAATCTGTCAGCAAGTCGTTTATCTCGACAAACTCTATCGTGCCCAACTCCAACTTATATTGATAAGCAAAATCAGTATCCAACAAATCAAAATGGGCATCAATTTTAAATGGAGCCTTACTCATAAATTGTGCAGTGCCTTTAATATCCATCATCCTATTCCGACCAAGTCTAGCCTTAATATTACATATATTATCAAATACAAAATCCGCCTTATTAAAGTGAATTTGACTGAAAGCATCATCGTTTTTAGGACGATAATCAAATTGTAAGGAGGCGTTTTTCAATTCTAACCTTCCTATATCAATAGGTATTTCATATTGAAGCAATGCTTCACTCAATAAAGCCTTATAACCTTCATTATCATACTTCTCTTCATCTGTAACGATATACATTTCAAGATCTGAAACAGAGATATAATCAAAATACATTTGACGGTGTGCTAAATATTTTTGAAAGGCTTCGATAGACATTTCAAAGGCTGGAGCAATGACTCTTATAGATGTGTTACTATTAACACGCGAACCTTGATTAGATTCGAAAACAAGATTTTCAAAACGAACGTTGGATTGATCCATGGTAATTCCCCCTAGTCTATATTGCTGATAACCCGTTGCGCTTCCAAATTGAATGGCGTCAATATCGAAATGGACTTGATTTAATCCTATGATATTGGCAATTGACTGTCCGCCTTTTGATGATGTTGCAGATAAAGAGTTAATTTCTATAGGACTCGAAGACTCAGTAAGCAAGGTTACATTCTTTGCGGATATGGAAATTTTCTCAGATTTTAGTTGATTTAATAGGCCAGTACTATCTTTCTTCTCTGGACTAATCAAATCCTCTTCTATCACAGCGCGTTCAATAGAAGCAACGATAGAATCAACTTGATAATTGGTTTGAATATGCCTCAATATATGCTTCTTCCAAAATTGAATCTTTTCAAATTCAATCTCTGCCGATCCAATATTTGAGCGTTTCATCTGAAAACTCCCATCTTGAAGAGCTAATTGATCTCTCGATAATCGAACCAACCCAACCTTACCAAAAGCATTGTTTTCTGTCAATTCAAAATCAAACTGTCGAATATTCCCCGTGCAATTGGATAGCAAAGATGCACTATTGTTTAAATCAATATATTTTGATTCAACTTCAAAATATCCACTTTTAATAGACTTAAACATCCCAAGACCTTTTGACGCCTCTAAGCTATTGCCTACTATTTGCAAGTTCTCAATGGACATATCCTCTAACCATTCAGCCATTTCCCAATCGTCTAAAGAAAATGACTCCTTTAATTGCACAGGTCCTCTACATGATATGCGCACAGAAGGAATCGTTTGAGCAGTTTTTTGAACCAGTTCCATTAATGGTACATCTTCGATGATAATATTCGTCTGGTTAGAGTTAAAAACATCAGTATCAATAGAAATTCCCGTTAGCATATGTCGATTGCCTGAAAATTTTAGAGAATCTACTGTACAATTTACCGGATAGTTTTTCAACCGAACATGAATATTTGTGCAGATTGCCTGCACTTCTTCAAATAAAGAATGAAACTCAAATTGTTTCATTTCAATATCTAAATGTTGCTTGACAAGTTCATAACCTCCAGATTGAATGGCATAAGAACTAGAGTCCTCGTAATATATGGAGTCTCCCCTTGCGATTAGTACATTGGCTTGAATCCGATCCACAGGAATGGAATCCGGTAATTCATATAATGCCAGATCATGAGAATTTAATTGAATATCAAGACCATTAATCCAAAGGGTATCAACCTTTAAAACCTTGGAATTATAAAAAGTCCACCAATCAACCCCATTCGCTTCTACTTGATCCGCTAAAAAGATCGAAGCACTATCTAAATTTTGGGATTCATGTAAGAGCATTTCGGATAAATTAAATTTATCAAACAAAATACGCTCATTGTCATAGTCTACAGCTACAGAATCAATCGGTAATTGAAGTTGTTCAATCTCGATTCCGATTTGTTCGTCGATATGACTTATTTTATAGAAAACATAAGCACCCCCTAAAACGAGAAAAAGGGCCAACAAAACATAAACAATGACTTTTTTTCTAATAACTCAAATTTACTTGATTACAACTATTCTCTTAACGAATAGTTTACCACTTTCAATATGTTCTAAGTGAATGATATATTGACCCGCAGCTAATTCTTCAGTATTCAATTCGAGATAATCACGTTGCCCAATGACAGCGTTATGCAAAACATTTCCACTAATATCACTAAGCTTGTAACTGTAATTGCCTTGTAAACCATCTTCTAAATAAACATAGGATTTATCCATTACTGGGTTAGGATGAACCTGAATACTACCGATCTCCAAATTATTTGTGTTGGTTAGTGGAGCTACACCTTTACCAACCGTGTATTCACCATTTAAAACATAATCTACTTTCAATAATCCTTTACCATCATTAGGAATAATCTTTGAATGCTCAAAATCAGGATATGGAGCCCATGCATAAGATGGGTCTGGTCTATACATTAAAAGAAGACTATCTTCATTAAATTCAACTAAACTGTAATCAAAATCTCGCGTGCCGGCCCCATTATACAGAAAGGAAGTGCTTATTTCAGCACCTTCTTCGACACCGTGAATTCTCCAATAATGTCCTTCCGAAATTCTAATATCCTCCGTAATCACGTTCAAATCAGGGGCAGCGTACATGTGCTCTACTCGAACATCCATTGGATCTTCCAACGATTCTACTTTAAATACGAGACCGGTTCTATTGAAAGTAAAACTTCCATCTTCCATTATAGCCTGATCATCGGCTAATCGGCTTTGATTTAATACATTGTCTCGATTAAAAACAATACGCTCAATCGGTTCAGATGTTGTAATGCTTACTTGATCAAATTGATTAGAAACCATAATATCGTGTTTTTCAATGGCCCCATTAACGCCATAACTATGAATCTCCAATGGTACATCATAGTGATATTGATCCGTACCTCTTAATTTTTGTTGAACATAAACATCATGGCTATACGTGCCATCACCGTTATCCGTTGACTTAATCGAATCTTCCACAAATACAGAAAATCCAGGATTGAATATCCATGCATCGAAAAATCCATTCATATCAACACCTGTTGATTCGGCAATTTGATCTCTAAATTGATCCGCATCCAAATGACTGTATAAGTAATTTTCCAAAATAGATCGCATACCTACTTTAAACAGCTCATCTCCTAAATAACCACGAAGGTTATGTATGACAGAAGCGCCTTTTCTGTACGTATGGGTTCCGTAAGTAAATTCATTAGGCATTCCTGATAGAGCTCTAAAAATTTCATCATCAATATGCGCTCGATTCAAGACGTATTCATGATTTTCTTTTACCTGTTCTAAAAATTCTTCTTTACCATAAATATGTTCTGTGGTTAAGTGTGCACCATATTCGGCAGGACCTTCTTTAATCCACATGTCACGTTCTGTACTTAGAGTTATCATATTTCCAAACCAATTATGCGTCAGCTCATGAGAAACCAGGCGCGTATTGGCAGCGGCATTATTAGAAATTTGAGCAACGGGGTAAGCAATGTTAGTAGGATGTTCCATCGCTCCTACAGTCGTCATCACATATCCTACGCGCTCCCAAACATCGGGACCATACCATCCCTCGATAGCATCAATAGCTCCTGTTAAATTTCCAAAAGCATTTTTCATTTTAGTGGTATCCTGTGGTTTGGATATCAATTTAATAGGAATTGTTCCTGCAATGCCTTCATGTTCGCTCCATACAACGGCATAATTTGAAATGGCAATACTCGATTGGTACGTCGTAATTAACTGATCCATAGCATAAGACGTTGTGGTAGTTCCATCTTGATGATTTTCAATTCCGATTTCAGTTCCTACACAATGGGCACTATGACTAGATGAGTGCGTCACATTGTATTCAAATGTCGAACGTTCCATAAAGTTATCGAAACAAGGAAACCATCCTCTACCAAAATTGTGTGGATTAGAAGCAATGCCTATCCCTAAATTATATATGTATCCATCTTCGGTGACCAATCCTCCAAAATTGGATGGATCCCTCGTTGGTATTCCATGATAAAACACATGAACGTCAAAATCCTCTTCCGGTTGCTTCACTTCACCTAGAGGGATATAAATCTGAAATCCATCGTAATCGAAATCTATCTTAATTCCATCTACTAAAACAGAATCAATATTTAAATCCAATAAATCAAGTACAATCTCGTCAATATTTTCTACCAATGGTGTAGCACTGACAATAGTATTTGCTGTGATGTTCGGTGCACCAGTAACATCTATATTAATTCGATAATTTAAAATATCAATTGAATCACTTCGCGTGTCATCCATAATATTAGGAGTAAACCCTGGAGCAGGTTCATACGATTTATGATGGTGATGACATCCAATATGTTCATCTAAATATTGGGCATTTAAAACACCACCAAATAAAGCAAAAATTAGAACGTAAAAAATCTGTTTCATATTCATTATTTGTCCTAAAAATACCATTTTTTTAATCGCTTATTTGTCTAGCTTATGATAAATGTTAAAAATCTGTATGGATAAATTTATGAATGTGAATCAACACTTTGATATCTCAAATCGTTATACCTGCGAGATTTTTTTTGATCCTTATTGATTGATTATTACTAGATGATAATAAATATTAAAAAAAGTAAATTGAAGCCATACACTTTATATATGGCAGCCATTTTTTCAAGCTTACTCTTGGGGGCATGTTCCTACTCTTCTCAAACGGACACCACCAGATTTATTGCAGTGGAAGAGGAGATTGAAGTTAATATTATGAAGGATCTAATGGAAGAGGATCAATATCACCTAACAGTACGTACCTTACAATCCGATCTTTGTGAAGAAAGTACATTAATTACGCATTACAAAGAATCTGACCAAACGGTCTTGTTAAACATTGATGGACTTGAAATCCCTTCTGATTGTAGCAATTTTGATACCCAGATCATAAGTATTGAAGATTTTGAACTATCAAATGATCAAAAAACCGTCGAAATTACTTTAGCGCAAAACTTGGTAAATAAAATCTTCATTAATAAGACAGAGGATAAGCTTCATTTTGTACACAACAACTTAAGGGGTATTGTTTTCGAACAAGATGAATTACTACCAATAAAAACCGGCTATCTATGGGGCGGGATATATTCTAATTCTGTCAAAGACGCCAAGCATTTCAATGATTTTATCGAACTAATCCGAAATTCTGTTGCTCACAATAAATTAGATGTTGGGAATTATGGACATTTCGAAATAGGTGAATCAACTAAAGCTTTTGATCCATATCGTTTCGCCGCCTTGGAGCAAGCATTTGCACTTGATATTAAGGAAGAAGTACCCATTTTAGATACAGTAATTCCCGAACTTATTTTAGAGTTTAAAATGAATCACCCTTCTATAGATGTTGTATTCGTATCTGGAAATGGAATAGTGTATTAATGCTTACCAACGGAATTGTCTATAAATGTCAATATAACGAATCCAAATTTAGCCTATGGTAATCTTATGCTGTAGGACCTGTACCAAGCGATTAATCATAGATTCAGAAATATCCATGTGAGTTACAAAACGCATGGTTTCTCCGCTAATTGGCTTAGCAAGTATCCCCTCCTTATTTAATTGATCAATAAATCGGGCGGTATCGATACCATGCAGATCAAAGACGATAATATTAGAATGTACCGGTGCAACCGAAGCTACATAATCCTGTTCCTGCAAAACAGATGCGATCCATTTAGCTCTATCATTATCTATTTTCAATCGTTCTACATTGTTTCTCAGAGCATACAAGCCGCCAGCGGCAATAATACCTGCTTGTCGCATTCCACCCCCCATAACTTTTCGAAACTTTCTTGCTCTCTTAATAAACGACTTATCTCCAATCAATAATGAACCCACTGGAGCACCTAGTCCTTTTGACAAACAGATAGAAATGGAATCAAAATGATCACCGACATCTTGCGTAGATTCTCCCGTTTCTACTAGAGCATTAAATAATCTTGCGCCATCCAGGTGTAGCGCTAAATTATGTTTTTTTGTTAAGGCCTGTATCGGCTTGATTTCATCTAAAGTATAATAACTCCCTCCACCTTTATTACAGGTGTTTTCTAAAACAACCAACCTAGAATTTGGAAGCCAATCAAAATCAGGACGAATAGCTTGTTCAATCTGATCAGCTGTAATTTTACCGAAACGACCATCAAGTAACTGAACACCTACTCGACTATGGTATGCATATCCTCCAGTTTCATATTGATAAACATGTGAATTTATATCACAAATCATATCGTCCAAAGCCTGAGTATGACATTTTATGGCTATCTGATTTGTCATTGTACCAGAAGGACAATATAAGGCTGCCTCCTTGTTAAACATTTCTGCAGCGAAGGATTGTAAAGCATTGATTGTTGGATCCTCTTGAAAGACATCATCTCCTACTGGAGCCTCTGCCATAAAATGGCGCATTTCAGTAGAAGGTTGCGTAACGGTGTCACTGACAAGATTTATAATATCCATAACGATAAACTTAAGAATCAGCAGGATCTATGCCGCTCCTATTATTGATCTCATCACGAATCTTAGCCGCTTTCTCATAATCTTCTTGAGAAAGTACTTTTTGCAATAGTTTCTCGAGATTTTCAACACTCATCGTTTCTATAGACTGCTCTTTTGGAGGTCGACGCTTTCTCTTTTTAGGCGCAGCACTAGCTCCTTCACCAGAGCCACTGACATCTCCCGATTCAGCATCATCCAATACTACTCCCGCTTGTTCCATAATAAACTCATAGGTGTAAATAGGGCAATTATATCGAACCGCCATGGCGATTGCATCAGAAGTTCTCGAATCTATTTCAAATAAATCTCCATCTTTCAAACAGACTAAACGAGCATAGAATATTCCATCTAATAAATTATTGATGACAATTTCTTTTAACTCTATATCAAAAGAATCTAATGTATTCTTAAAAAGATCATGCGTTAATGGTCTATTTGGAGCCATTTTCTCCATAGCTACAGCAATGGCCTGTGCTTCAAAACCACCAATAATTATAGGTAACCTTCTCGATCCATCTACCTCGCCCAGAACCACTGCATAATTATGCGAATTGGTCACACTATGAGATAATGCTACTATGTCTAATTCTACTTTTTTCATGCCTTACGCATTCTTTAATTTCAAAACGGAATAATTATTTTAATAACTATCCAGCTTTAGCTTTTTTTATAGCCTCGTTTAGACGAGGAACAACATCAAATAGATCACCTACGACACCATAGTCAGCAGCTTTGAAAAATGGCGCTTCAGGATCTTTATTGATGACAACAATGACTTTTGAATTATTCACTCCAGCCAAATGTTGTATGGCCCCTGAAATACCAATGGCAATATAAAGGTTTGGTCTGATAGCAACACCCGTTTGTCCTACGTGCTCATGATGAGGTCTCCAATCAGCGTCAGCTACAGGTCGTGAACATGCTGTTGTTGCACCCATCGTTTCTGCCAATTCTTCGATGATCCCCCAATTTCCAGGATCTTTCATTCCTCTACCGGCACTTACAACTAATTCTGCTTCTGGAAGCGGAACCGTTCCTTCGACAGTTTTAGTTTCGACAACAGTTAGTTTAGATGCCTCCAATTCAATATCAGATGGTACCACTTCACCGGCAGCATTAACCACTTCAGGAGCCAAGGCATTCCCTATTAGACTGAGTACTTTAACCTCAGAGTCCATACTATACGTGGAGATTGCCTTTCCACTAAACAATGACTTGGTGACTTTAAACCCGTCTGAAACATCTGGTAATTGATTCACGGCAGTTACTAATCCAGCATCTAACCGAATCGCTAATCGACCTGCCAATGATTTACCTTGAGATGAATGCGATAAAATAATAACTTTTGCACCGATATTCTTTGCAAATGTTCCGATAGCCTTCGAAAACTGTTGACTATCAAAATCCACTGTGGAAGCAGATGCAATTTGATGAATTTTTGATGCTCCATACTTTCCTAAATCCGAAACATTGGATACACTACCCACTGTAATGGCATGACAATCAGTCCCCATTTCAGCAGCCAATTTATGCCCATAATGAACTGCCTCAAAAGCAGATTTCTTTACGGTACCTTTAAAATTTTCAGCAAATACTAATACTGACATATATCTTTTTTTTCTATTATTTTTTAAATATTAAATGTAATCAACGAGCACCCTATTAAAGGACCTTTTCTACATCCTTTAATAATTGTACCAATTCATCCATATTCTCTGGATCAATCAATTTAACACCGGACTTTCCAGCAGGAAGCTCATACTGATCGATAGAAACTTTCGCCTCCACCTCTACCGGTTCAACCACTTCTAATGGTTTTCTTTTGGACATCATAATAGCCTTCATATTTGGAATTCGTTGCTCTGCCATTCCTTTAGCAGCAGAAATCCCAAAAGGAGCATTGACTTTAAGTGCCTGTACACCTCCCTCAATATCTCGCTCACATAAAAATGCATCGCCATCTTTATCCAATTTACTAGCAAAAGAAATGTATGGTATGTCCAACATTTCTGTTACCATCGGTCCTATTTCAGAACCATTGTAGTCGATGGTTTCCTTCCCAAAGAAAATAATATCTTGGGGGTTTTCCGAAGCATAGTTCGCTATTTGTTTCGCTACAAATAAAGAACTTGAAGGGTTCGCATTGACCCGTACCGCTTTGTCAGCTCCTATAGATAAGGCTTTTCTTATAATAATATCGGAGGATGATTCACCCACGTGAATGACGGTTACTTCTCCACCATTTTGCTCTTTAAATTCCACCGCTCTAACCAAAGCGTACCATTCGTCATATGGATTCATAATGTACTGTACTCCATCCGAATTAAACTGCTTACCATCTTCTGTAAAAGATATTTTTGCAGTAGTCTCGGGAGTTCTACTAATACATACTAATAATTTCATCTACTATTCTTATTTGATATTTTGTAATCGGGTAAATTGAATATTTACTATAACATCGTAGTCCAAAATCAGTTTACCTTATCTATATGTAAATCGCAACAAATATATGCTTATGTTTAATAATAAGACATTATTAATCGCCTTTTTACAACGAAAGCATGATTATGTTGTTAGAATTTTATGAAATCCATAATTTGTCTTTGCGCGCTACTATTTATCTGCACCTCAGCACATGCTCAACTGACTCTTCGAATTGACGGAATAGAAGATACCAGTGGTCAACTTTACATTGGTTTATACAACAAAGCAGACGGCTTTACACAAATTGAAAAAACCTATAAAAATTGGATCGTATCTGCTGACAAAAAAAGCATCATCTTGACTTTGGAGGATATCAATCCTGGTAAATATGCCATTTCGATTTTTCACGATAAAAACAAAAATGGATTACTGGATAAAAATTTGCTCGGTATGCCTGTAGAAATTTATGGTTTTTCCAATAATATCCGTCCACGATTTGCAGCCCCCAGTTTTCAAGAATGTGCCTTTCATTTTACACAACAGCTCGATTTGACGGTTCAATTACGTTAATTCGCTAGAAAAACCAATATGGTATCAACCCATTCTATTATATTTCCGTTATCTTACTTTTAAATTCAAATTAATGAGGGCAAAAATCGAATTGGCCATTGTATTACTTGCATTGGGCATCTTTTTTTCAAATTGTTCAACCACTCGTTTTATCGAACCCTTGGAAAAAGATGAAATCGCGGTTGGAATAAATGCAGGCGGACCTGTCATCGGCTTAGGAGGTAATATCATACCAATTCCATTATCTAGCATATATGTAGGTTATGGCTACAAAGAAAATTTAACGCTATACGGTGGTCTTCATACAACATCTTTGCTATTTAACAATCTTCAATTTGATGTAGGAGCCAGAAAAAACATTTTCGAAGGATATTCTATCTACCCATCTATGTCCGTGGCGGGAAGTATCAATGGAATCCTAGGATTCAGAGAATTTAAACCTCGAATTTTCCCTGAAATAAACGTGAATGCCTACTGGAAATATGGTCGTTGGAGAAGCTATACAGGAGCACAGACTTGGTTTGATTTTTACAAAAACTTCCAACCCACCTATGGTTTTGGTGGTTTTTTCGTCCCCGCTATTGTACTTGGTCAAGATGTTAAAATTGGAGATTGGCGCGTAGGTTTAGAATATAAACGCTTGGCCTTTAATGTACCTACTGAAAATAGCGTGGTCAATTACATCACCTTTGGAGGTATAGGAGCCCAAGGTATTTATGTGAGCTGTTCAAAATCATTTGGTTATAAAAAATTAAAGGAAAATGAAAGTAACTAAAATCACCCTTTGTCTACTCGTCATTTCCGTATTCAGTCTGACGAGTTGCTTGGATCTTTCGGGTTTATTGTATAATCCGTCGACCCTGGAAGAGTATAAATACGATGAATTTGATCCAGAAAATAATATCGATTCGAAATACGATGTCCTGGATGGTGAAATTAATGAATTCACTGTTGAATCCGATCTAGATGGAGATATAGCCACTATTTACGGTGCCTATATAGGGGATTTATCGACCATTGATGAAGATACGGTCATTCTCTATTGCCACGGCAATGCGGCTCATATGGACTTGTATTTTCAACGTACCAAACTATTGTATAATGCTAATGGAAAAAGTAGATATGGCATTTTAACCTTCGATTATAGAGGTTTCGGTCGATCAGAATCAGTTCCAACAGAAGACGGCATCGTAGCTGACACTAGAGCTATGATTCAATGGCTAAAAGAGCAAGGATTGACAGGAGATAGATTAATAGTTTATGGATTCTCTCTGGGATCGATTGCCGCAGTAGCAGCCTGTAAACAAGATTTGGGTCTACGTCCGGATAAATTAATGTTGGAAGCCCCCATAGGAAGTATTGATGCGATGGCTGAAGATGGCAGTGGCTTGAGTATCCAAGCCTCTTTATTTGCTTCACTAAAAACAAATCATATAGAAGACATTAAGGAGATTGAGCAACCCTTGTACTGGATACATGGAGAAAGCGATGACTTCTTGGCAATGTTAACACATGGTCGTCCGATCTTTTTGAATCATGAAGGTGCATTCAAAACCTCTGAATTGGTTCCAACAGGAAATCATGGCGACACCCCATTTAAACTCGGTATTGAAGAGTATATAACGAGTATTTCTAATTTCATATTACAATCTGAATAATTCGGAATGAATAGAAAAGATCAGATCATCTCCATGTTAAAAGATGAACCAACGAGTAGTTTTTTGCATTTTGCCTTGGCCAAAGAATATGAAAAACTCAATGATTTCGAAGAGGCCATCAAGGAATATGAATGGATTCGTACGCACGATCAAGAATACGTCGGTATGTATTACCATTTGGCGGCAGCCGCTATAGAAATGGATAAAGATGAAGCATATATTGAGGCTGTTTTCAAGGAAGGTGAGGCTTACGCCCAAAAATTGGGAGACCAGCATGCTTTTGCCGAGTTACAAAATGCACATATGAATTGGGAAATCGAGCGCTAATGAGTTCAAACATCTAGGTACCATCCCTCACTGACCTTCACTGCTGGCCCTACTAAATAAATCTCTGAAAATGATAATTGATTCTTTCGGAGGTGAACTTCCAACTCTCCTCCCAGCGCACGTATCGGAATTACATAATCTCCATCCTGAAATCCTTGTTTAATACTCATTGCTATAGCACTTGCTACAACGCCAGTGCCGCATGAATAGGTTTCATCTTCTACCCCTCTTTCATAGGTTCTAACATGCAAGATATCTCCTTCAATCTCGCAAAAATTAACATTGATACCCTCTAATTTATAATGATCACTGTATCTAATTTTCGCTCCTTCTTCTGAAACATTTAAGGATTCAATGGAATCTTTAAAGCTTACATAATGAGGACTGCCGGTGTCCAACACAAAAGGCTCTTGACTGCTTTCGATACTGTTTACGTCTTGCATTTTTAAACGAATCGTGCCATTTTTATCCAGAATAGTGGAATGATAAATAGCATCCTTAAAGCCGAAGGTTAATTCTTTTGGGCAAGCCGCTAGGCGCAAGCCCTCCATAAAATACGCTAGACTAATACATCGCCCCCCATTCCCACACATGGAAGATGGCGCACCATCCGCATTAAAATAATGCATAACAAAATCCAAAGGTTCACTTCCTTTCTCAATTACCATCAAGCCAT
Organism: Saprospiraceae bacterium; assembly: GCA_020628475.1. GTDB lineage: Bacteria > Bacteroidota > Bacteroidia > Chitinophagales > Saprospiraceae > JAHDFB01. The sequence continues at coordinate 14,394 of JAHDFB010000009.1, forward strand.
CAGCCCCGATTCCAAATCTTCGAGAACACATTTTCTGAATCAAGGCTTTATCCTTTAAATCAATCCATGTTTGATCCAATTGATTGATGATGATAAAATCATTTGCAGTACCATGAAATTTCGAATAAGGGATTTTATCCATATACTATTGAACAACAATTCTTCCAGTTAAATGCTGATCTCCTTGATTAAACTCAAGCACATACTGACCAGCTTCGATATTCAAAGCTACGTTTTCATAATTACTTTGAATACGCTTTGCAAGAATTAATCGTCCATTGATGTCATAAATAGACATATTTACAATGTCACTCGTCGGATTTTCGATCTGCAATGATTCTTGTTGACTTAATACATTTGGATAATATCGTAAAGTATTGATGTCTTCTAAAAAGACAGATTCAATTTTAGATTCAATGATTTCTTCATCGATACCAATTGCTTTGATTTGATAATATACATAACCTGTTAAAGGATCCGTATCAATATATCGAGGCAAATCTTTAGCTTCGGCATGAGATATTCTTTGAACCATTTGAAAATCAGAACCCTCGGTACGTCTCCATACTTCATAATTGGCTACAGAAGGAATAAAATTCCACTCTAATAATATTTGATTCTGAACAATGCTCTGAACATGTAAATCAAGATCAGCAATGGATAAGGCAGGAAATCCTTCCTGAGCAAAAATTAACTTACCGGAAGATGTAATTCCTGCTGCTTCGTCATAAATGAGTGTGGTATTATTAACCAAAGTGATAGAATCCGCATCATCAAAAGATGATCCCCACCCGTATTCCCAATAGGTCGGAACTTTATACAATTTATGAAACTCAGGGTAATCGGTATATAAACTATCGACATACCCAAAATCTCCAATTTCCATATTGACAGGAGCACTGAAATTCTGATTTGTACCACCATTATTTAATACCCAATAATTCTGACTGATTTGAGTTCCTTCAGGATTTGGCATATCAGGAAGGCTCGTTAATTTAGCAATAGACACGGGACCCATCGGTAAAATATCATCCTGTTCGAAAGTTAATGAAACATCCGCGCAATCAAAGTCGTACGTTCCTGGCATATCAATTACATGCATTTCAGCACAACCTGAAGCAACCGGAGCATGGGATAATTCTCTTGAAGCCGAATTCATCATATAAGCATGTGAATGCCCTACTCTATCCGTTAATTTTCCTGTAGCGTTATTTGCTTGGAAATAAGATAACAAACCAGGCAATGGTGTTTGTTGGGTCAAATTCATACATAATCTGATTTCTTCACCGCTTAAAGCACGATCATAAATACTGATCTCGTCTAGGTTTCCGCTCAAATATTGTGTAATCGAGAATGCATCTCCGCCCAAATAAAAACTTTCTAACAACTCAACAGGTGCCAAGCTTATATCCAATTTTGCCTCGATTCCATTTACATAGAGCCTAACCTCATTACTATTGACAGCCATAGCAACATGTGTCCATGTATTATGAGGAACAATCAATCCACTATGATAATTATTATCCAGTTCATCCCATAAATAACTTAATTCTCCCGAAGATCGAAGAATCATTCCAGTACCCTGTGGCCCAGATCGATGTAAAACCACCCCAGCCGAATTGTAAATAACACCTTGCCTTTTGACCCAAGCAGTAATCGTCATTTCAGAAAAAGTCTTTTTGTATGGAGGAACCCGACCATAGGCAGTTCCAGTCAGTTTCAGATTAGATCCTACCACAGAATCAATTTGACAACCATCATGCACCGTTATAAATTGCTGTTGCGTATAACTCGCGCTACTCCCAGGAAGGGTTACCTGTAATTCAACGGGATATTGTCCGGCCTGTGTATAGACAACTTTGGGATTAATATCTGTCGAATTAAGGGTTTCTGCACCTTCAAAAGTCCATAAACGAGTAGCATTTTCAGCTACTGGACTCCTATCCAAAAAATAAAAAGTATCTCTTAGACAATCACTTTCACGTTTATCAACCGTGGGTACCGCGATGGCAGAACTAGATTCAACAAACGGAATTTCATAGACTCCTCTTGTAGTCGCATTTACCAAAGTCCCTGTTCTATAGTGAGGAAGTAGTTTGGTTGAATAGGTGCTTGCTGGAATTCCAGAAGCCATTGGTATCCAGTCCGAAGTGTTGTGGGATCTATAGTAGACACCTCTTCTTGTTCCTAAATAAACCAAGCCATTCGAACCATGTTGATGACTAATATTAGTCGGATATTCTCCGTCCAACGTTGAACTGCTCCAATTCACCCAAGTATCACCACCGTTGGCAGAATAAAACACTTGTAAGCCATCTAAGTCTAATCCATTCGTTGTTTGCGGCACTCTTGCCAACCAGATTTCAAACGGGTTATGACTACCAATGGTAATATCCATGGCTACCCATAAATCTTGATTATTAAACATGCTTGCTGGCGGTGTAACATCCGTGAAAGATTGTCCTCCATTGGTGGATCGCATTACTTTCTTAGGGCTACTAAAGGATGGATAATGTACCACATAGATTAGTGCCGGATTGGTTGGTGATTTTTCTATAGCTGTTACTCGGCCCGATCCAAAGGTCTTTAAACGTTCGAAAGTCACCCCATTGTTTTCTGATTGATACAAACTTCCCGCTTGTCCCAAATAAATATTATTAAAATGAAAAGGGTCTACTACAATTTCACTAGACTCACCAGGAATGACACTGGCATTCGGTTTTCTAGACATAGCTACATTATGTGGTATTTTCATTCGATCCCCGACCAACTCGCGCATACTAGAATGATCATAAATAATAGAATTATCTCCATCATTCACAAACGCTCTCACATTATCTCCACTTCTAGTCGAGACCCAATCATTAATATAGGTTTGATTTTCTCTTAAAAAAGTGCCATTATGGTAGGTCCCACCTACCATAATTTCTTTGTTGAAAAAGCCTATATCAAATCCTTTAAAATCGGTACCTACGATACCATTCATTTGCTTCTCAAAAGTTTGCAGATTATCATCAGACATGAATATCCCTCCATCACTTGCTACCCAAACCTTACCGTTATCATAACGTATACAATGAATATCTGCATGTACATAGGTATCCGGATTGTGTTTATAGATAAAATCACTAAGACAACTCATACTGACTCCGCTGTCTTCAGATTTCCATAAATTGATGCCACCTGTAATTAATTGATTGGCATTGTCTGGGTTTACGGCAAGTGCTAAGTCATAATAATATTGACCGCCATTACTTTGACCGCCACATTCCCACTCCATGATATTCGGATTCGTAGCAGAAGCCTGACCTCCATCTGTATTTCCACAACAATTTCGAACCCAGCTTTCACCTAGATTTTCACTTTTATAAATGCCTACCAAACCATCGCCACCATTCATTTTGCCGACAGCAATGGTCCATACAGCATCTTCCTGATCGGCTGACACCGCCAATTGAGACCTCCTTTGTTCATCGGTACTCACTGGAATTGGATAACCTTCATCAAAGCTTTCAAATTGTTCTCCGCTATCCATTGTTCGATGAAAATAAGTACGATTGTCTTTACTTTCAATGGCATATACAATGGAGTGATTAGTAGGATGAAAGATAACATCCTGAATATTTCCTTCTAAGATTAAATCAAAATTTTCACCGCTATCGGTAGATCTGAAGAGTCCAATGTTGGTGGCTAAGAAAATTTCACTAACCACTTCCGAATTAATGATGATCTTATAGGCGCTAAAATAACTATTTTCAAGGGTGGCTCCACCGGTTATCTCCCAATCATATCCTCCATTAATGGTTTTGTAAAAATTATGATTTGAGCTGAAGTAAATAACACTTGGATTATTCGGTTCATAGGAAGCAGCTTTGACTTCATTAACCAACAAATCCTTGGTGATCAATTCCCAAGTACTTGCACCATTACTGGATTTCCATAATCCAGCAGTTGCGGTCCCAGCCAGCATATGCTGTGATAGACCATGACAAAAATCTAGATGATAAATATGAGCTGTACCGGGTGTATTACCGGTACCAGCAGCCTCTAGATCCAAATCGTAAGGACCAATCGTAGACCATTGACCTACCGTCTTATTCTGCCAAGTTTTGTAATCGGACTCATACTTTTGACGGGCCTTCGTATACGCTTTTTTATCTAAAGCGGACGGGTCAAACTGTACGCGACTATGTTTTCTCATCAGGCGTTTATAAAACTGAGTATGTTGATTTTTAACAAAGGTATTTTCAGCATAATAATCATTATAACTATTAGCTATATACTCTACATTAAATGGTTCGTCATACATGGCCTGAGCCCATGATGGTAAGTTTGGTATTTTGGATGTCGTTGTTTCTGGGCAATAGGTATCCTCCAAGAGAGATACACTTTCTTGTGCTGAAATGGCAGTATGTAAAAAGATTATTAGCACAGTCAAAGCCCCCTTTGAATGCTTAATCATTTGTAACTTTATGTTTTTTAACGTATCAAATAACTCCCATTTAGAACAATTCAATAAGATGGATTGCCTAAATAGTAAAATGCCATTACTAAAAGTAAAATATCGGGTAATATTCTGAAAGCCGAATATATTGTTTATTATTTCTCTTAACGCAACATAATTAATTGCATATATTCGTTGTACTAATATAGAAATAATTTTTATTAGTTGTTTAAAAAAAGTGACCCTTATCAATTTTTTTTTTTGACAAAACTAGTAACTTTATAACATATTACAATAATATTTAACATATAAATGATAGAAATGCAGAAGTTTAGCTATATTTTTCTCACTTCAGCCTGTACTGCAGTCCTCTGCTTTATAATTTTCCAACATTTTAATAAATCCGAAATTATCTATGTAAATGATCAACCCAAACCGTCTTTAGTCAGTGAAGTTGACCTGAATATGTCGGGATATTTTAACGAGCGATTTACTTCCTCCAGCCCCACTAATTTTATAGAAGCTAGTTTGATCGGCAAGAAATCTTCCGTTTTCATTCGATCTATTCCAAAAAGTAAATCGAAACGTTTACTTGGAGCTGCAACTGGTTCTGGCGTAATTATCTCACCCGATGGGTACATCGCCACCAATAACCATGTGATTGAATCCGGCGATGACATCGAAGTGCTCTTAGGAAACAATCGAGAGTACAGTGCTAAAATAATTGGTACAGATCCTTCGAATGATCTTGCTTTATTAAAAATTGAGGCCGAAAATCTAGACTTTGCTATTTTCAGTAATTCAGATTCACTACAAGTAGGAGAATGGGTATTAGCAGTAGGAAACCCATTCGGATTGCAATTTACAGTTACCGCTGGAATCGTAAGCGCAAAAGCTCGTAATATTAGTATGCTTGAAAATTCCGGTATCGAAAGTTTTATTCAAACAGATGCGGCGGTTAATCCTGGCAATAGTGGTGGTGCTCTCATCAATACAAAAGGTGAAGTAGTTGGGATCAACTCAGCAATTATGGCTAGATCTGGTCAATATGAGGGGTATTCTTTTGCCATTCCTTCCAATCTCGTTCAAAAAATTCTTTTTGATTTAAAAACATATGGCGTTGTTCAGCGGGGATGGCTTGGAATTTCTATGGTTGATATTAATGATAAACGAGCCAAAGAATTGGGTCTAGAAAATGTAAATGGTGTGTATGTCGTTTCTGTAAATAAAGATGGAGCCGCCGATGAAGCAGGTATTCTTAAAGGAGACGTCATTATTCGCGTTAACGAAGTTGAATTCAAATCAACGCCGCAGTTCATGGAAATCATCGGACGATACCGCCCAGGTGATGAAGTAGAAATCACTTTTATCAGAAATGGTAAGGTTATCACCGAAATAGCCATACTTAGAAATCAATTAAATACTACCGATTTTGTGGCCGTTCGAAAAGATAAAGTATTGGTAGACTTGGGCTTTGAACTTAGAGATTTAAGTGAAAATGAAAATAAACGATTGAAAAGACCGGGTGTTTATGTGGTTTCCGTTTATCGAAAATCAACCATAGGTCGAACCAATATGGATCCAGGCTACATCATCACAAAAATTAATAAGAAAAAAGTAGAATCTGTCGCAGAAGTTGTTAAAATTCTAGATGAAATTGAAGGGCAAGTAATTTTGGAAGGATATTATGAACATCATCCCGATAAATATCCCTATATATTCTTTAAAGAGAAAAATTAATTCGAATATTAGTCCCAATATAAATTTTAGTCTATGAATAATGATCTTCAATTCAACAAAAATGAAGATAGTATGAAGTTAGCCATTGCTCAAATGAATTTTAAATTAGATAAAATTCATGAAGGTGGTGGAAAGAAAAAAATTGAAAAACAACATAGCAAAGGAAAACTAACAGCTAGAGAACGTATTGATTATCTAGTGGACAACCCTGAAGATATTTTCGAAATCGGAGCCTTTGCTGGAGATGGTATGTATGAAGAACATGGTGGTTGTCCAGCGGGTGGAGTCATTGTGGTTCTGGCAAAAGTGAAAGGTAGGCCTTGCATCATTGTCGCGAATGATGCAACTGTAAAGGCTGGTGCTTGGTTCCCGATCACCGGAAAGAAAAACCTTCGAGCTCAAGAAATTGCCATGGAAAATCAGTTACCGATCATCTATCTAGTTGATAGTGCCGGTGTGTATCTACCTATGCAAGATGAGATATTTCCAGATAAGGAACACTTCGGTAGAATGTTTAGGAACAATGCGGTAATGTCTTCAAAAGGCATTGTTCAAATTGCAGCCATCATGGGAAGTTGCGTTGCGGGTGGTGCATATCTTCCAATAATGAGTGATGAAGCGCTCATCGTAGAAGGAACGGGTTCCATTTTTCTTGCTGGCCCTTATTTAGTAAAAGCAGCAATCGGAGAAACCGTCGATAAAGAGACATTAGGTGGCGCCTCTACTCAATCGGAAATTTCCGGAGTGACAGATTATAAAATGCCCGATGATCAAACCTGCCTAGATACGATCAAGTCACTCATGGACAAAATTGGAGAGCCTGCAAATGCAGGTTTTAGTAGAGTCAAATCTATCCTCCCAGCAAAATCACCCGACACGATTACAGGAATTCTTCCCGATTCAAGAGCAAAACCATACAAAATGGAGGAACTCTTAGAATGTTTAGTAGACGAAGGTTCTATGACCTTTTATAAGAAAGATTACGGTAAATCCATACTGACAGTCTATGCCAGAATTGATGGTTGGGCCGTAGGTATCGTAGCAAATGATCGCCAGGTTGTTCGTTCCAAAAAAGGAGAAATGCAATTTGGAGGTGTAATCTATTCCGATTCAGCTGATAAAGCAGCCCGATTTATCATGAATTGTAATCAAAAGAAAATTCCATTAGTCTTTTTACACGATGTAACCGGATTTATGGTGGGTAAACGTAGCGAACATGGAGGCATCATTAAAGATGGCGCCAAGATGGTCAGTGCAGTAAGTAATAGTACTGTTCCAAAATTTTCTATTATTGTGGGCAATTCGTATGGTGCTGGCAATTATGCCATGTGTGGAAAAGCTTATGATCCAAGATTAATCGTAGCTTGGCCTAGTGCGAAGATTGCTGTAATGGGAGGATCTCAAGCTGCCAAGGTTCTGGCTCAAATTCAGCTAAGTTCTATGAAAGCTAAAGGAGAAGAAGTTTCGGATGAGAAACAACAAGAACTTATATCCTCCATCGAAGCAAAATATAACAAACAGACGACGCCGTATTATGCTGCAGCCCGATTGTGGGTTGATGCGATCATCGATCCTCGCGAAACGAGATCCATCATATCAAAAGGGATAGAAGCCGCAAATCAAGCGCCCGTCGAAAAATTCAACGTAGGTGTTATTCAAACGTAACAAAGAAACAGAAATCATCGTCAAGACCGTCATGGGATTAGAATCCATTTTGGCGGAAGAATTAAAACAACTAGGTGCACATAAAGTAGAAATTCTGAACCGCGCTGTGAAAGCCGTGGCGGATCAGAAAACAGTCTATAGAATCAATCTATGTTCTTACTTTGCCTTACGTGTACTCATTCCCATACGATATGATATCATTCACAATGAAGATCACTTATACAATTCGGTAAAAAGAATCAATTGGTCATCATTGATTGGTACCGATCAAACCATCGCAGTCAGTGCGGCGGTACAGAGTAAGTATTTCAATAATTCCCATTACGTGGCACTTAAAACCAAAGATGCCATAGTCGATCAATTTAGGAGTAAGTTTGGCAAACGCCCGTCCATCGATTTGGACGAACCTGATTTATCCATTAATATCCATATTTTCAAAAACAAATTGACTATATCCTTAGATTCCTCTGGGGATTCATTACACAAGCGGGGTTATAGAACAAGCTCTGTACAAGCTCCTATCAATGAAGTACTCGCAGCTGGCTTGGTGAAACTATCGGGATGGGATGGAGAAAGTACTTTGTGGGACCCTATGTGCGGATCTGGTACGATCTTAGCAGAAGCCATCCTTCAAGCATTAAAATTACCTCCACAAGAAAGAAATCGTTCCTTCGGATTTATTGGTTGGAAAGACTTCGATCAAGAGACCTGGGATGCCGTTATCCGAGAATCTATGGAGCGTCAAGTAGTCAATAATACTTTAAAAGTTATCGGAACCGATCTAAATCCGAAAGCCGTTCGAGCTGCCGAGTATAATTTAGCCGAGGCGGGGCTATCCAAATATGTAGAAATCAGCAAAATGGACTTTCACGATATTGAAGGACCATTTAGTAATTACCATTTAATTATGAATCCTCCCTACGATATTCGTCTGGAAGAAGAGGATATTATAGCAAGCTATAAACGCATAGGAGACACTTTGAAGCAAAATTTTACGGATACACAAGCGTGGATAATATCTGGAAACATCAAGGCGTTAAAGCATGTAGGTCTTAGAGCCAGTCGTAAAATAAATTTAATGAATGGCCCGATTGAATCAAAATTTCATAAATTTGAAATGTATGCGGGAAGTAAAAAACAGAAATATAAAAAATAGTATCGCAGCGCTAATCTGTTTTGTGTTTTCATTATTTCCAGCATCTTGCTTTGGGCAGTATTCCACCACCTCCATGATAAGCGATAGTACAAAGTCTGCTATTTTATTGAAATCAAGTCTTTCTTATACACCTCTTAAAATTAAGGGCCTAGAAGTAAGACGACATGAAATGCCTATATTTTGTAAGTGGGAGTTAGATATTCAAGACAATACCAAAATACCAGTAAAGTTTAGGTTAGGGTCTCAAGAATATGTGGACTATTTAGAACAAAAAAACAAACATTTTTAAATTTAAAAATATCCTTTATGAAACATTACCTTTCGATATTATTTTGTTTTGCGATCGTAGCAAGCATCTCTTTTTCTTGTGTTCCTGACCCAGTAGTGGGATGTACCGATGCAGACGCAGATAATTACAATCCAGAAGCAGAAGAAAGCGACAACAGTTGTGTTTATGCTAGAGACAAATTCTTAAATGAGTACAACGGAATCAACGAATGTCCTGCTCCTCTTCCAGGAGAAAGTGCTTTTGTTTTAGAAATTACTGAAGGATTGGATGGTAGCAATGCCGTTCAAATCGAATTTAAAGATCTAGATCTTCCAGTGCCAATTTTAAATGGTACAGCTCAAGGAGATAGTATAATCGTTGAACCAGATGTATATCAAGTTCCTCTTGGAATCGATCCAACGGATCCAGATAAACTGTATGACGTAACTATGAGTGCAGTGGCAAGATATGTTTCTGCCGATTCGATCAAAGGAGAATTGAATTTGATCGCATTGAGCATTCCAGCAACTTGCGAATTCAGAGCTGGTAAGAAATAATCTTACCACAAAAAAATATACAAGAGGCTGTCATTCCAAAGATTGACGGCCTTTTTCTTTTATTGTAATGAAGTAATATCTTTTGTTCCAATATAGCGATGACAAGTATACATTTCAGCGTATTCTGCTCCTATAGCTCGACCATAGGTCTTTGACTTTCCCGCTACAAAATCAAAAAAGTCTTTACCAGTTAATGGCGTTTCAGCCTCCTTGGAGGATGGATCGTAAAACTGAGAAGAGAAACACTGTAGACACTCTATTTTCTTATCGAAACTATCGCTGATATCAACTACCAAATCAGGCTCAATATTCTTATCTTGAATATAATGATAAACCACTCGCGGTCTCCATTTTTCCTGAGCCGTACCATCATATTCGGTTTCAATTTTTTGAAGTCCAGCTAAAAAAGCTGCACGATGCACCAACTCCGCAGCACGACCATGATCCGGGTGACGATCATCCACCGAATTTGCTAATAGGACATCGGGTTTTGCAAATCGAATTTCTCGAATTACAGCCAGTAAATTATCTTCCGTTATTTCAAAGAATCCATCCCGCATACCCAAATTGTGCCTAAATTGTGCACCAATAATTTTAGCAGAATTCTCAGCTTCAATCAATCGAAGAGGACCAGAACCCCGAGTTCCCAATTCTCCCTGAGTCAAATCAACCAATCCTACCGTTTTTCCTAAACGAACAGCATTTATCAAGGTGCCAACACAAGATAATTCAATATCGTCAGGATGCACACCAATAGCCAGTATATCCACTTTCATTTTTTTCGTATTTTTATAGTCCGTTAAGAAACTATGTTAGCAGCATCTTAAGTCCGCCAATTTATATTTTATTCCTTAATAAATAGATTTTGAGTCGTACAAAACAAATAAGTGAAAAATAAATATAAGAACTAGGGGCATTTTAGTTTCTTTACGACCTCAAAGTATCAACTATCATACAATTTTTTTATTCCAAATGTTGTGTGATGCTAATAAAAAGTAAAACTTAATAAATTATGCGTATTCTCAAACCTTACTTTCAAATTCTATTTCTGATTGTAGTGTTCTTACCATTTCTTGGATTTTCTCAAACCAGTCAAAACGCTCATGCCGAGTCGACTAAAGCCGAATATTTAGGAAAAACTTCAGCTGTAAAAGATTTAGTGCCAATTGGTCCTATTTCGAAACAGAAAAAACAGCAATGGAAGAAAGAAAACAAAGTTCCAAGAAACTTTCTGGGACGCGGTATATCAAAAGTTACACGTCCAGATTTGGAGCATCAAGGAAAAGATAAATTACGACAGGGAATACCTGCCGGAACCAAAAGTACTGATGTTAATTTATTGGTCAATGTTGATGGAATCACCGCTGGGTCTCCCAACGATCCATCGGGAGATATAGGCCGAGACCATTACATGCTTGCTGTTAATGCAACGACCATTGCGGTATACGATAAGTCAGGCGAAGAAATCACCACCTTTACAGCAAATACGCTATGGCAAGAAATTGGATTCAGCTCAGCTGGAGATCCGATTATTCTCTATGATGAAATCGAAGACAGATGGTTAATAACCGAATTTCCAAGTGGAAACCAACTTCTTGTAGCGATCTCAGAAACGAGTGATCCTACCGGTGCATACGATGTTTATAATTTTCAAACACCAAACTTTCCAGATTATCCAAAATACGGAATATGGGATGACGCTATCACTGTGACCACCAATGAGCAAGGTACCAGTAACTTGACGATATACATGATTAATAAAAGTCAACTGTACGGATCTAAACCGCAAGTGGATATTCAAAGAATGAATCTTCCTGGAGCTTCACAAACCGAAGCTGGTTTTTACGTAGCCACGCCAGTAGATTGGATGGGTAAAAATGCTCCCGAGAGCAAAGACCCGATATTCTTAGCTATCGAGGACTCATCTTGGGGAGAGGTTGATGACGATCAAATTGCGATTTTCACGGTTGATGTTGATTGGTTCGATCCTTCAAACACCAGCTTTGTAAAAACAGCAGTTGTAACCGAACCATTTGACAGTTATCCTTGCTCCGTGTTCACGGGAGGATTTTCTTGTGTTCCTCAAGGAGGTTCTGGAGGCGGTTTAGATGCGATTCCTGAAGTCGTCATGAATCAAGCTGTCTATAGAAATTTCGGTGACTATGAAGCAATGGTATTTAACTTTATTACGGACGTAACAGATGGAGATAATCTTTCCGGTATCCGCTGGGTCGAGTTGAGAAATACAGGAGATGGATGGACCTTATATCAAGAAGGAACATTCTCACCAGATGATGGACTAGATCGATATATGGGAGGAATCGCATTTGATGCTTCTGGAAATATCGCTTTAGCCTACAATGTATCTTCAGAAGACGAATTCGTAGGAGTTCGATTCACTGGTAGAAAACACGACGATGAATTGGGCATGATGACCATTCCTGAGCAAATTGCCGTAGAAGGTTCTAATACCATCAATTCCTTTGCGCGTTTCGGTGATTATGCACAGATGGGTGTAGACCCGATCAATGGTAAAACATTCTGGTACGTTACAGAATACGCCAACGGTCCGCAAGGATCTAATACGCGAATTTTAGCATTTGAAATAGATCGCGACCCCAATGATATTGGCGTACATAAGATGATTTCTCCGACATCAGCTGCTTTTGATACCGACGAAGCGATCACCGTGCAAATCAACAATTATGGTATGGAAGATGCTTCTGACTTTACGGTCGGTTACATCTTTGATGGCGGCACACCTGTGATTGAAAACTTTACCGACACCTTAGCTGCTGGAGCATCTGTGGAATACACCTTTAACCAAACCGTAGATTTTGGCGGTGCAGGATTTTATGATCTACAAACATTTACCAGCTATGAAGCGGACGAATTAATCGTTAATGATTCTATGTGGACGCAACTAAACAAACTGGCACAGTTTGACATAGGACCTGCCAGTTTAAGTCTACCTTCATTGAGTTGTGACGATATCATAGAAGGAGCCGTCACCATCTTCAATTTCGGCGGAGAAACGATCACGACAGCAACGATTGAAATCTATGTTGATGGAGAATTATTAACTACCCTCGAATGGGAAGGAAACCTAGAATTTTGTGAATCGGATATGATACCATTTACCATCGAGGGAATCGATCCGGGTGCTCATGACGTTGAAATCATCGTGACCAATCCAAATGGTGAAATGGATGACAATCAAATGAATAATTCAATCACCGGTGGATTTGAAATCATCGCCAATGCCATTACAGCAACTTTGACCATCGTAACGGATGATTATCCAGAAGAAACAACCTGGGAATTGGTCAATGAAAATGGAGATGTAATCTATTCTGGTGGTCCATATTCAAGTCCCAATGCCGAAATCGTAGAAACATTCTGTTTAGAAGAAGATGCTTGCTATACCTTCACGATATTTGATTCATTCGGTGATGGTCTATTTGTACCCGGTACCTATATGATCGTTTCTGAAGGAGGTCAACCATATGCTTCCATCATTGAAAATGATTTTGGAACCGAAGAATCCAATGATTTTTGTGCAGAAGCAGGTTGTTTTATGCAAGTAGAAGTTACCGTAACTCCTGCAGGAGATAATGGTGGAACGATTCTTCTTACGCCAACGTCAGGAATCGGGCCATTTATGTATAGTATTGATGGTGGTGAAAATTTCCAAGACAATGGATTGTTTGAAAACCTTCCGGTTGGCACCTATGATATTGTTATTAATGGTGCGGAAGATTGTATGTGGGAAGGAGAAGCTGAAATAGAGGCATGTGCTCTTCAAGTGGTGGTAAACATCGACGATTTAGAAGGCACCGCTAAAGGGGCCATTTTATTTGAAGTAACTGGTGGAAATCCACCCTATGAGTATTCCATAGACGGTGGTGAGAATTGGCAGAACAATCCACTATTCAACGAATTGGAAGCTGGAGATTATGACATTGCTGTACGCGATGCCGATGGATGTATTTTCACGGATACCGTGACCGTCAAAATGTCGAGCAATACTTCGAACACAACCATCGGGTCAATCCTAACCGCAACGCCAAATCCTACTGCTGGATTATTCCACATTTACTTAGAAGGAAGCACAAGTGGCAGCACATTCATTGATTATGAAATCTACAATGCGTCTGGAAAAGCAATCCGACATGCCACATTAGTGCGCTATGACAATTATTACACCTCACAGGTAACGTTGCATAATGAACCAGCTGGAATTTACTATGTAAAAGTCCATGATGGTGTCGTTAACAAAATGGTTAAAGTGATTAAGTTATAAGGCACGAATCATACTAAAATTATCAAAAAGGGCTTCCCATAAGGAAGCCCTTTTTATGTAGACCTCACAGCATCTAAAAAGTAGAATGCGTACTTTTATACCATGCAACGGATTTATTCGTACTTGTTGGTCATCTCTTTGGTATTCATAGCGCTGTTCATTGCTACTAAAGTAAACAGCCCAAATCAAGGTATCCAGGACCTTGCAGCATCACTAAAACCTATTCATACAATGATCGATGCACAACGCGTCCTATCATTCGAACCAAAAGATTCACTCGAACTGTACTTTTCCTGCCAGATGCACATTGCGCCAATACTACTGGATCGAAATCCTTCTCGAGATACCATTTTGTCAGTTTTAGATAAAAAGTCTAATACACAGCCTACACCTCATACTACAACCATCTGGGAGACTCAAAGCGCTGATTATATCATTCGATTAGAAGTTCGGTGATTATGGAAGCAATTTTATTGATACTCAACGTTCTTTTCCTGCCCATTACAATCTATTCATTCTTAGATCATGAAAAGGATCAGTCAGTGATCATAGCATTGCTTTGGACAGTCAGTAGTTCCATCATTTCATTGACCTATTTTTATAGTAAACTGATTCCGATTCCATTCCATATACTTCTAGTCGCTTTAACGCTGATTCAACTGGGGATCGGCTGGAATAATAAGATATTTCAAAAGATTGATCTCGGCTTAAAGAAGAAATCCGAAGAACAAAAAAAGCCACCTACTCTCCAATTAGTTAGCTATGGAGCCTTCATGATAGCAGCGCTTCTGTACGCGCGATATCACTTGACCTTCGGAGCATGGGACGCCATAGCTATTTGGAACATGAAGGCCAGTTTTCTAGCAGAACCCGAACAATACTTTGCCTTTTTATCACCGCTCATGCAGCAGTCTCATCCAGATTACCCCCTATTGATCTCTTCCTGGATTGCGGCTTTCTGGGATGTCTTTCAGGTCAAATCACCCATTGTACCAGCCATGTATCATTATCTGGTATTATTAGTTCTATTATACTCCATTTGGAAATACCTCCGTCAAAAACATCGATTGATAGGACTGATCACGCTAGTCATTCTTTGCTTAGATCGTCATTTTATAGCTCGGACCGCATCCTCTTATGCTGATACGAGCTTAGCGCTCATTTACCTTTTAGCTACTATTGAATTATTGACTAAAAGAACCCACAACTCCAGAAGCTATCTTATGATTCTAGGTTTCAGCATAGGAAGTGCGCTCTGGATCAAGAATGAAGCCATACCCTTCCTTCTCTTTTTTTTAATTATCTGGTTTATAAAACAATATAAGTCTTCATCACAAAACACTTGGGCTTTCCTTTTGGGCGTAAGCCCCTTTATTATAACCCTACTTTACTTCAAAATACAATTGGCCCCAGAGTTGCCCTTGTTACTAAAACATTTCTCTTCTTCAGAGAACCTATCCACAGAGCACCTGCAAAGAATAGTCTTGATAGCAAGCTCCACATTAAAGACACTGGTCTATACCTTTCCTTTTCTGGTACTAGGTCTGATCGTAATGACCGTGGCCGCTATAAAACACAAAACAAGCACTATTCTATATCCTTCAGCTGTCCTGCTACTCTGCTTTATAAGTTATCTTATCGTTTATTTCTTCAGCCCTTACGATCTCGAATGGCATTTGAAACATTCCATTAAAAGATTGATACATCAATTATATCCTGCCACACTACTCCTGAGTGCCTATATGATGTCCATTTTTCTCAATAAAAAAGAGGCGTTCATATTCTGACAAATACCCGGCTTCAATCGATAATCAAAAAATAATTCATCATCGATGATTTGGGCGTCAAAATAGTAATTCTGTACCTCTTCAAAATCATCCGCGGTTTCACATAAGGACAAATCATGCGTCGCAATAATCCCCGTAGAATGACTCCGAACCAAACGTTCTACAAATTTCTTCGATCCGGCTGCTTTATCCACACTATTTGTGCCTTTTAGAATCTCATCCAGAATGATAAAATATTGATCCTCGGCCATACGATCAATGATATAACGCAATCGTTTCAACTCCGAAAAAAAGTACGAAGCATCATCTGCCAAAGAATCGCTGGTACGCATACTGGTCACTAATTTTATTGGGTAATATTCCGCCTGATGAGCGCATATAGGTAAACCCACATTCGACATAATGATCGATAGGGAAATAGTCCGTAAAAAAGTAGATTTACCAGCCATATTGGCACCCGTGATAATATAAAAGGACTCCTGATCAATGCTGAAATCATTATCGACACGCTTATTCCGTTTTAACAAAGGATGACCTAGTTGTTTGGCCTCTAAAACGCTGGTTCCTTCTCGGACAATCGATGCAAATTGATAGTCTGGATGATTGTAATAAAAATTTCCAAGGCTCGACTGTACATCGAAAAATGCAATAACCTCAAACCAATCCGATACGTTATTTCCGAAAGATGCTATCCAACGTTCGACACGCCAAGCACAATAAATATCTCGTAGAAAAAGTCCGTTCGTAAATACGGCAACAAATATATTACTGCGCTGATCCAAGGCATTGAGATATTTGGAAAACATCGCTATCGTCTGAGAAGCCACTACTTGTTGATGCTTCAATCGTTCGACTTCCTGACAGATATAAGAACTGGTCCATGACTCCTCTTCTATCCGCTTCAACAATTTTGCATATTGACGAAAAGTCGCCAAGGATTTAGATGCATAATGAGATAACTCATTGATTCGTTTTACAAAAATTCCGCTGATGGCTAATCCGACGATAAACCAAATCACAACAATTCCCTCGGCGATCCATTCCAGGCCAAAGGCCAATAACACCAATATCGAAAGCACCGAAAAGCTATAAATGATCATACGCCAATAGGGAGCGATAAAGGATTGATAGGACGAGAGCCAATCCATAATCTCTTGTGGGCTATGCTCTACCTCGACCAGTGACGCCTCTGCCCAAAACTCCTGCCTCCATTCCGATTTTTTACCGATTTCCTGTACGGCCAACTGTCGTTCCTCGATGCGATCAATCCGATTGGATTTCAACAGATCCGCCAATTTTTTCCGTCCTGTAATCAGACTAGTACGGTTCAAATATTGAAAAAAAGATCCCTTTCCAAACAAATCGACATCCTGACAATAGGCATGTTCCGCTTCATGAAAATGAACACCATCTTCCAGATCGTCAAATGCCTTATCCAGGCCGCCCCCCTCTATCTGATTGCGTCGTTGCATTTGACGCGCAAAATCCCTAGAATATTGAAGCCTCAAGTGACGCTTGACCAACTGTAAAAACAAGATCACTCCGATAATAAATACCAGCAGCAGGGGTCTTCCCCAAGACCATCCAAAATAGATAATTCCCGCAATAGCAATAAACAAGGCAATACGCAACAAACTATTCTGAAACAACCGTTGATCATAGTCTTGAGCTTCTTGATCAAAGCGTACGACCCGCTCTTGATAATATTTTCGTAAACCTTCTACTGTCATATATCATGTATCCTTATGTTGACCGCGAGTGCTGTCAAACTTTCGACAAAAATGACGAATAATTTAAGATGTGTTGAATAAAAATCCATGAAGTACTCAATCCAATGGACGATTTTATCTTTCTTACAATAAAAAAGCCCTCCAGCGTAGACTGAAGGGCTTATATATTTTCAAGATATAGCTTCTTACTGTTTAAATATTGATTTAGATGCAACCAATGTTTTCTCAGAAGATAACTGAACCACATACTGACCAGAAGCCAATGTGCTCATGTCCATTTGAATCATCGTTGTTCCAGGTGTGATCTGTCTCTTATCGACCAATACACCAGCGACATTTACGATTTCTATGTAATCGATAGTACCTTCATAAGCCTCTAGATTAACGTTTAAAGACTCAACAACAGGATTTGGAAATACAGAGATATTCAAGGCTTCCGCTTCTACAACATTTGATGTCGTAGGAAATGCTCCTTCAATAATTGCCTCCATTCCAGCCAATCCCAGCCCTTCAAACCAAGGATCGTACAAATCTGCAACAATCGTTTTGTCATCTGGTCGAATCACGTTGATGGTTGGATAACCCAATGGCCAATAAATATTTCCATCTAATTGAACCGGATTTTCATTGACTATTGGATATGGAACATCCGTCACCCAATCACCCAATGTATTGGAACCTGAACCATTCAAATCCGCCTCACCTGTGTTAGGATCTGCTTCATAAAAAATCACACGCACTTGATCGGTACCATCGGGACCATACTTTTCGTGGATGTCTTTCAAAAAGTGTCCTTCGTGAAATTGCCAACAAGGACCACACCAAGTAGCCGAACAATCTAGAACAACCACCTTTCCTTCGTCAAGAATTGAGTGAAGATTAATTTCATTTCCTTCGATATCAGTAACAGTAAAATCAGGTGCGACTTGTGCGTTTAATGACATGCATAGGAATGTACATATCACAGTTAATGCAGAAAGAATTCTCATAATTTAATTTTGTAAAGTTTGTATCAGTAATAATATTTTAAAGGTTCTAATCGATTAAAACGATTATAAATTTGTCGTCAAATCTAAAACATTAATACCTAGGTTCAATCATCTAACTAGAAAAATTGTCTTGGTGGCGTATTAAATCAAAAAAGCCCCTAAGAAATTATCTTAGGAGCTTCAATAAAAAATTCTTTATGATATAATATTAGAGAACTCTAACATTTACTGCATTCAATCCTTTTTTACCTTCTTTCAGTTCAAATTCTACAACATCACCTTCTCTAATCTCATCGATAAGGCCAGTTACGTGAACGAAATAATCTTTTTTGGAATTGTCTTCAACGATAAATCCGAATCCTTTAGACTCATTGAAAAACTTTACGGTTCCTTTTTCCATTATAATAATTAATTGTATTCAACCTCAAGAATATTTTGAGATTGTTATTCAGATAACTCCACACTTTCCAAGAAAGTTCACTTAAGTGCTTTTAATAGTAGTAACTCCAAATACGAATCAAAGGTATGACAATTATAACTAATATCAACCGTATTATCCCGATTGTTTTCAAGCTCTTAACATAATTTTTTATTTCGCAAAAATTGAACTCAAGACACTGAATATCAACAAGCTATATATACACTCATTTCAACAAGAAAATTTGGGCGATCAGTAAAAGAAGCTTTTCGCTTCTTTTACTGCGCTACGATCCACCATTCGCTGCCCGCTCATCCCAGCTTCCATTCTGTTCGCCGGGACCAGTGGTTCCTCATCGCTATCGCATTGAGATCGTCCTGACAAGTGCATATTTATGAAATCATTCCATGTATATGCCATCTGTATCGCGGTTATAACAAACTCATTATTTTTCGGGTCACATATCCTTGAATCCAACCTTTCTTTTGATCCACATTATGAAGATCAATCTTCAATTGATCATTTGCACAAAAAGCACCTTCGTATTCCTGTACTCCCCAACAATTTGGACATGTGCTGGCAACAGCCTCTCTCTTCATTACGGACTTCTTTTCATTCGCTTTCATAATACTATCTTTTTCAATTTAAAAAATGATCCTTCCGAATCAATTACATTACAAAGATCGATTTATACTTAGCTCAGCAGTAATCCATACTTCCTATAAGCTTAACAATTATTCCTTTTTGTCTAAAAAATGAACACATACGCTTCGAATTTAATAGTAGATTTGATCTCTTATTCTTTCTGCGTAACAATTTTGAATAGCACATGAGATGGAACATGTTAATCTCAATCAAGAAATAGCTGTAGAGTACGTCGATTATAAAAATCCTTACAGCTTTGATCATTTTCATCGACATAAATACTTCGAATTCATCCTATTTGACAAAGCTTCAGGCGGTCAACAGATCATTGATTTTCAAGAATATGAAATACAAGAAAAATCTCTATTTCTGATCATTCCAGGACAAGTCCACCTTATGAAAAGACTTCCTGAAGAAAACGGCATTATTATTCAATGTACTCGATCGGCCATACATCAAGCCATTGCCCCTCTAAGCTTTGATTTCTTTTCCACGATCTTACTACACAGTAAGAATACCTTATCGGAGGCACAATTCGACACCATTTGGCCATTATTTGAAAAGATGAAGGCCATCTATAATACGGCCAGTCCTCTACGTACCCACAAATTGAAGCAACTCTTGGGATATATTTTAATGGAAATTTTCGAAGTCATTTCTATTGAACAACAACAAACTAAAATAGACAATATTGCTTATCAATTTTTAAACCTTGTCCAAACTCAAATTCACGAGCATAAATCAGTACAATACTACGCTAATACGCTGCAAGTATCCAGCTCCAAGCTCGTCAAAAAAGTCAATGCGCATCTTGGCAAATCTCCTTTACAGATTATCCATGAAATTCTTTTGACCGAAATCAAACGCTATATGATGGCAGAACAATTATCCCACAAGGAGATTGCCTACCAATTGCAATTTGATAGTGCCAGTTCATTCAGTCGATTCATCAAAAAACAAACCGGACTCAGTCCTTCCCAACTCAAAGAGCAATTAGTGCAAATTGCACAATAATCAATCGAAATTGCTAAGCTTTTAACCTACCTTTCATCGTAGATTTACATAAAGTATCATTCATATCATTTTCTTAAATCGTTCAGTATGAAATCATGGAATAAAGATCGTCGTCAATTTCTCAAAAACACCTCTTTGGCTGCATTAGCCCTTGGGACACCGATCATTCACGCCAAGGCCTCCAATGCCAAATCGTCCTCAGCCGATGACATGATCATGTGCGATAAAACCACCTTAGATTATTATGGTGAAGGTCCATTTTATACGGAAAATCCACCGACCATTCAAGAAGGTATGCTCGCTAAATCCGATGAACCTGGCACCAGAATGATCATAACCGGACGGGTATTTAATCTAGATTGTTCAGAATATATTCCCAATACCGTCATCGATGTTTGGCATGCAGACCATGATGGAGCCTATGATAACGAAGGCTATAATCTACGTGGTCAAACGGTGTCCAATAATCAAGGATTTTACATGTTTGAAACCATCAAACCAGGTAAATACTTAAATGGAAATATGTTTCGTCCGTCTCATATTCATTATAAAATTACGGCACCAGGATACCCTACTTTAACCACTCAACTCTATTTTGAAGGAGATACGGATATTCCAAACGATGCGGCGGCTTCCATAACCAGCGGTCAATACAATGCACTACCTAGAATTATCTCACTAACAGAAAATAATGAAGGCGTTTTAGAAGGTACTTGGGATATCGTAATCAACGGTGATGGAATCACCACAGGAGTCAGTGATATCCATTTGGATAAAGGTATCATTTACAGAGTCGGCCCTAATCCATTTACGGAAGAAATCAACATACGCTATGGCGTATATCACAAGGCAAAAGTAAGTCTCTTGGTTTTCAATATGCAAGGACGTACCGTGGCAACCTTAGAAGAAAAAACCTTAGCTGCGGACCAATATGATGCCACATGGCGTCCAGAACCAGGTCTTGCCAAAGGACATTACTTTATCGTTCTAAAAATCAATGATCTACAGGTACATTATCTAAAAGTTCTACGGCAGTAATTTATCTTGGAGCAAACTAAAATAGATACTATCCTTCTTCCATTATTTGATGTAGATGATGTTCCATGTGTCGAACATAATCGGCCATCAAAAAGCCTAGATCTTGAATACTACCATCCAATAATGTAATCTGTAATCGCAAGGATTCTTCACTTTGTTGTTGCATCATAAACTGGATACGCTTATTTAGAAACCACCAAAGTTGAAGAATATCCTGGGTGTCCGCATGCTGATAATCATTGGATTGCACCAATGCATCTTGATTATATCCACGGAGTAGGTATGGTTGGTCCGAAAAAGAAATCTCTGTATAACGTTGTAAATTATTGATGGCTGAATCGATAAGATGACCCAAAATCTCTTTTTTGGACCACTTTTCAGGTCGAATTTTATGCCTTAGTTGCTCTTCAGTTTGAACTTGAATATATTGTTTTGCTTGTTCTAGGAGCGTTTCTAATTGTTGGATGGTTTCCTGCATGTGACCTGGTTTTAAAAGATTTTATTACTTGACTAAAATTAGAAAAATCAAGACGTCAAGCCAATAAATTGATAGCCCACTTTTTAAACTTCTTACATGACCTAATAATTATCGAGAGAGGTATTATATTTTCTGAATAGCTGCCTCCCGCATATGATCCTCATGAATTGACACATTCTATTCAATCGATTCTTTGATCCTCCCATCATAATAAGATCATCTTGAAAAGTGAATGGGAAAGCACGGCTAAAAACACACTTAAAAATAAATTACAACACTACTTCTGATATACTTTGAAGAGAAGCACAAAAAGATTTGAGTAAATAATGATGCTCACCCATTCTTATAACTTAGTTTTAAAGAAAAAACGATGCAATCCAGCGAATCTATTGAAATCTCTTTTCTGGACCATGTTGCCATTATCGTAGAAGATCTTGATCGGTCCGTACGATGGTATCAAAAGGTACTGGGTTTAAGAAAGTATCAATTTCCTGAATGGGGCGACTACCCTATTTTCATGATGCACAACAAATGCGGTGTGGCATTATTTCCATCCAATTCAAGGAATCGGAAAAAGCTAATCCAGAAAGAAGGTCATTTTGCTTTTCATGTTGATCGATTCAATTTTGAACGTGCGCAAGGTTTATTTACGGAATGGAATATTGAATTTGTAATACAAGATCATCATTATTTTGAATCCTTGTACATCAAAGATCCAGATGGACATAAAGTAGAACTTACTACCATTAAAGATTCTCCTGACTCTTTTTATAAATCGGAAGTCTAATAGCTATCCATCCATTTTATGAGCATTTATGAAAAGAACTTCACACATTTTAGTATTTTGTGAACAAAGTAAACAATATGGATTACAAGGCTCAACTAGCGCTTTACGATGAATTGGTCGCCGCCTGTGATCGTTTTGAACGAAAGGGTAAAACCATGCCCTATACCTCAGCAAATGGTTATATGTTTTCGCTGATCAATAAATCAGGTGAACTTGGAATTCGATTTTCAAAAGAGGTGCAAGAAGACTATATAGAGAAATATCAGACCACTTTGTTCAAATCCTATAATGCGGTAATGCGCGGATATATCCTTATTCACGAAGACATGTTGAAAAACAAAGAAAATGTTATTTCCTTACTTAATGAAAGCTTTGATCATGTCATGAGTCTAAAGCCCAAATAATGTCTTATGAAATTTGAATCTTCCATCATTATTGATGTTGAGCGCGAAAAACTCGTCCAGCTATTTATTAATCCAGATTACCTCAAGCACTATCAAACCGGTTTTCTTCGAAAAGAATTGGTTTCTGGTGAAGCGATGCAGGCTGGTGCCATATCCAAAATGTATTATCAACAAGGGAAATCTGAAATGGAATTGACAGAGACTATTGTAGAAAATAATCTACCAGATTCCTTTCATGGCAACTATCATCACAAGCATATGGACAACTATCTCATCAGTTCTTTTGAGGCCATAGACGAACATCAAACTCGATATAGCATTCAAGGTGAATATACGGCTGTACGAGGCATCATGCCGCGCTTATTATTCCTCCTCGTTCCTGGAATGTTCAAAAAACAAGCCGAAAAATGGATGCATAATTTTAAGGTGTTTGCCGAAAAACACTAATTGAGTTTGATCTTAGTACGATAACCCAATTGAATTTGAGAAAAGTTCTGGTCCGACTCAATCAAAGAATTTACTCCACTGACTTTCAAGTATATTTTATTGTCTTTATTTTCTAATGGAGAATAGTACAATTCGAGTTCTGGGGACCAGAAAAACACCCATTGTGGCTGATTATATATTCCGGATACTTGTTCTGGATTGAATCCAGAATTTCTGGCAATGTACTGCCACTCCGTTGTCAAATTCGTTTCAATGCCAAAATTCTTATAACGTGGTAAGTCATAACCGATGTTAAACCCAAAACTGACCAAATTAGCGGTACTTACGGTATCTCGGTACTTGATGTCCGAATACTTGTAATTGGTCAAGCCTGTAATGTCAACATAGTGTCCAGCCTTCGTATAAAAGCGCAATAAATTTACCTTCAACTTAAATTCCAATTTAGCAATTTGATTAAGTCTAGAACGATTGACCACCAACGAATCATTGATTAGTTTTTTGACGGTCAAGGACTCAAAATCATTGTCAAACTTGGAATATCGAATGGAAGGTTCCACGTAGTTGAGAAAGTACAGATTTCCTTTTTTACTGATGTTGGTTGTATAACCGATGATCCGAGAGGATGCTTGCACTTGAACCAGTCCATTTTCTTCCGCATTGATCAGGGCTAGTAGATCACTGTATGTTCGTAATTCGATATAAGAATTCAGTCCTGCATTGATATTGATATTCTTAACAGGGTTATCTGTATCCAATACTAATTGACTGTCACTCGGAGCGAAATTATTACCATTGACCCAGATGTAATCCATACAATCTCCCAATATTACATATTCAGCCGTTTCATGAAAGTTGATATTATATAATATATCATTTCGTTGCTTTCGAAAACCTGAAACGGAAACATATCGCCGGTTTTCAAATATTTTCCCATCAGCCGAGTAAAAGCGAATATTTTTATAAAGACCTTGGGTAATATATAGGTCTGCTTTGACGATGGTAATAGAATCAGTCGTTCCACCATAGAGTTTCACTTTAGTAAACAAACTCACCTGTCCTACGATCGCAGATGTATCCACATCCAAATCCACCAAATCTTCTAGTCCAGATAAAATTGTTGTCGGGTTATTATTGTTTACAGTTGGATTTGGTATCGTATCAAGTTGGGCCGAAGACCAGACCTGAACGCTACAAATCAAGGTGATAATCCATAGTAGGCGAGATTGATATTTCATCGTTTAAAGGTTTTTTGATTGGAATAATAAAAGTAGTCAACTGTGATGTATTAAACTATGCGTATAAACACCTGAAAATCTAGATTTTACCGCGATAGTGATGCGCAATCACTTGTCCTTAGCAAACTTGCTAAGGATGAGTCGCATGACGAATGATGGAGCGTAACGCCTAGGATTTTTTATTAAAACCGAATTATGCATTAGAAAATCTAATCCGAATTGAAATAGCTTCAAAATATGCCATTTCACTACGTTTTTTTCGTAGGACCATTATGGTAACTATGACTCTGTTCAAAAGGGGCCTTTATTATTGGCATGTCAACCTTCATTAGAACGTTCGGATGCATAAATCGGGTTAAAAAATCCTAGGATCGCCCATATTTTAATAAACAACATGAAACACATGAGGTTAAAAAGCCTACCTTCGCATAACGATGAAAAATAGCTTCCTTTTCCTACTAATCGCCTTGTTATTTTCTTGTTCGAGTACTCGAATGTATCAAGGTCAATCCTGGACAGGAAAAGAAATCAGGCAGGCGAAAAGAGAGATCAAATCCTGCTATGACCGCTATCGTCAAGCCGTGATTGATCAGGATGGAACAGCGGCAGTAGCTTGCGTTGATTTAAATACCATTCAATATTACGATCAGATTATTCGTCTGGCATGCTATGCAGATTCTGTACAGCTCGACTCCTTAAACATCATCGATAAAACGACGGTTTTTCGACTAAAGGCTGTCGTAGACGGTCCCATCCTTTGTAAGATGGAAGGTCGCGATCTCTTGGCCTATAGTATTGATGAAGGGATGATCGGGAAAAACAGTGTTTTACGTTCAGATATCGGCCGCGTCAAATTTCAAGACAGCATTGTTCGTGCCCGCGTTGTAACGATGGGTATTCCCCTGCCCATTCAGTACGAGTTTCATCACGAATCCAAGGGATGGAAAGTAAATATCTGCTCCATCTTGCCGTTTGCCAATGGTTTTCTAAGCAAGGATGCTGCCCGAGATGGAATTTCAGAAAATCAATATGTTCTGGACATGATTTCTTATACTGTCGATCAACCATATGCTAATGCATTGTGGCAGCCCATACAGCCTCCTAGCCAATAGCTTCTCTCCCATTCCAGCATTTTTTTATACCTTTGTGGCGAAAGAGCGAATATGAATAATCCCGTTTCAAGCCTTTCAAGAGCACAAATTTCCAGACATTCAATAGAGCGATTACACATAGCCATGCGCCATTTATTTATGCGCGGCACCTACAAACCTTTGGGTATGTCGGGTGAGGCAATGATTGCTGCCCTACTTGATTTATCACCAGAAATATATGGCTCCATTCGCGATAAGGAACGCGTCGAATTAACGGGTCTGCTCTATATTTTTCAACGGCTACCTCAAGGTATTGAAAGCTCTCGATTTATCAAATTAATCACTCGAGAGGGTTTTGAATCGTCCAACTTCGAGACCAGAATTCCAAGTAAACGTCGCCGTAATTGTTATGTCATCGATGACGAGCAAATTTTCATTGAAATGACTCGCGGGCTCAGTGATATATACGATGTCATGACGCATTTGACCTTCATGTATGTGGAAGCCGAAAAAATCAGAATGAATGCGCTGGACAGCAAGGGAAGGATACGGCGTCCTTGGAAGATGATCGAAGAAATGGTTACGCAAGGGAAGCGTAGCGAAAAAGATTTGGAAATCGGATTGACTTACTTATCAACCCTTTTAGGACGAACGTTCAATGAAACGGAAGAAGCCTATCAAAAATTTAAATCATCAAAAAAAGTCAACAGCCTATTTGATATTGTCTATTGGCTAGGTAAGCGAAGTATCGAAGAATTCTTGGATAACAATGATCGAGAGATCAGTTTTTCGTCCGCTCTTCGGGAACAGCTCGGACACCATACCTATGGAGAACGTTGGGCTGAAAAAATCAAGGCCAGCATTATTCAACAATCCTATGAGAAACGAAATATCCATGTCATTTCTTCCAATCTACATAGTGTCATGAATAGCTTGTTTGCTGAAAAAGCTTTAAAGAGCAAACATAAAAATGATGAAATCGAGGAGTTGGCAGAAATTCTGAGCAATAGTGAAAACAAGAAATTACGAGAAGTCGTGCGCAAGTTTGCCTTAAAAAATGGCATGCACGAAATTCACGATCCTTCGGGCACCAATATTTCTGTTCAGATCTTTGACTTAGCTAAAGTAGATATTGCCTCCTTGAGTTATATCGATCATCAATTGCATCAAATTAAATCAGATGATGTCCTGATTGTGATGGATTATGCCTTTGGGCAACAAGCTTATGAAACGATGGATGAACTCTTGAAGCCTTGTAATGTAGGTAGCGCAAAGATTCCATTGAATATTCAGTCTGTTAATATCATGGGTAAAGCTGGGATTCTAACTGGAGGTAAAGGTGACATTATGATTCCAAATGCCCATATTTTTGAAGGCAGTGCTGATAACTATCCTTTTGAAAACAGTTTGACTGTCGAACAATTTGAAGGTCAGGGTTTAGAAGTTTTCGGAGGGCCTATGATCACCGTTCTAGGAACCAGTCTACAGAATAAAGACATTCTACGTTATTTTAAAAATTCCAGCTGGGCAGTGATTGGTTTGGAAATGGAAGGTGCACATTATCAAAAGGCCATTCAAGCGGCCTCGAAGATCCGATCTTCGGTAAAACCAGATATTACCTTGCGCTATGCTTACTACGCTTCGGATAATCCGTTAGTATCTGGTGCGACTTTGGCCTCGGGTTCTTTAGGATTGGATGGTGTAAAATCAACCTATCTTATAACGACAGAAATTTTGAAAGGTATTCTAAAAATATGAGGCAGCCTTTTCATCCCTCCCAAACATTTCGGTACGATTTTGAACGATTAAGCCAGCATCATGATGGATTGGCTAAACATCTGATTAAAAAGTCCAATGAAGAATGGACCATTGATTTTTCGAATCCTACTGCTGTTTTCGCTTTGAATCAAAGTATTTTACAGGTCCATTTTAAGATTTCCCATTGGACACTTCCTGCCGCAAAACTCTGTCCACCCATACCGAGTCGAGCGCAATATATCTATCATATGGCAGAGCTTTTGACTAATGATAAAGCACATATCATGGATATTGGTTGCGGTGCCAATCTCATTTATCCACTTCTTGGGACAGCATTATATTCTTGGACCTTTGAAGGCAGCGATGTATCAGAATCTTCCTTAGCGCATGCACAGGAACTAATTGATAAAAATCAGCTACAAGATCGCATCAAACTCAAACATCAGAAACAGCCAGAACATATCTTGCAATCTGTTTTAGATAGCGAAAAGTACTATGACGCCATCATCTGCAATCCACCATTCTACTCGAATAAAATGGCCGCAGAACAGTCTAACCAACAAAAAAACCAACAGTTATTTCAAGAGCAAAAACGAAGAAATTTTGGTGGCGTAGATCACGAATTGTGCTTTCCGGGCGGTGAATTTCAATTTATCAACAATATGCTCTACGAAAGTCAATCGTATGGCAAACAGGTAGGTTGGTTTAGCTCTCTGGTCTCGCAATCAAGCAGTTTGAAAAATTTATTGAAACTTCTCAAAAAATATCCGATCGCAGAACATCGAGTTCTTGACCTTCATCTAGGAAATAAAAAGAGCCGAATCTTAGCTTGGAAATATTAATCTATTGGAATTGACTAATCAAGTTTTCCATTGATTTTAAAGGGCCATAATAGGCAAATCTATCTTTCACCCAATTGGGTATTGATCCTCCCGAATCCGCTGTCACCTCGTAGGTTATTTTGGTCCTACCTGTAGGTAATGTTTCAAATACCCATATAGCTTTGAATCTTGGTATTCGGACCAAATTTGATTCTCTAGTGAGTTTCGTATAATTTTCGGAGACCGTTTTAAAATAGCTATCCGAAGCACCTTCTTCAACGGTTTTGCGTATGATAATATCTCTATCCGTCATAGGGTAAGGCATATCACTCACCAAATAATAGATGGTTTCAGAGGCATCTTTTTCTAGGAGCTGTACTTCTTCGCAGGCGTATACCCAATGAATCAGATTTTCAATATTCGCGGTGTAATTTGTGATATCTCGGACAGAGGCATCCACTTCCGTGACCAATTTGGTCCACTCTTCTCCTTTAGCCGAATCAAATTTAGAATATAAATCTATTCCATTTTTTGATTCCACGAAGGTATAATCTTGCGCTTCCAGCCCACTCACATAGGTGGCTAAAATCAACAAAAATGAATATAAGATCGTTTGCATAAAAGGAAAGCTTTGTTTCTAGATGTAAGACGAATCAACGCCAAGATTTGTTCCAAATTAACAAATTTTTAAGTATTGATTCGGCTTTAGAACGTATAGGATTTTATAATAATTGTTTTGACAGATTAAAGAATCTTCTAAATTGTCTTTATAAACTTAAATCAAACATTAATATTCTCTTGACATAGGGGATTTTAAAATCTAGCTGCAATAGGTTTTATTTGTGGTAAAAAAACATGATTGTCATTCCTGACCATATTGAAGCTTTAATTTTTGATCTAGATGGCACCTTGGCTGATACGATGCCGTTGCATTTGGCCTCTTGGGTCGAAACTGGAAAAGCCTTGAATGCCGACATTACGGAGGCATTAATTACACAACACGCTGGAATGCCTACGATTCAATTAGTCGAAAAATTTAATCAAGAATTTCAGTGGAATCTAAATCCTCAAGAAGTACGAAAAACCAAGCAGCACTTTTATGATCGTCTAAAGAAGGAACAGGGTAAAATACAACCTGTCGAACGTATCTTTTCGATTGCAAAGGATATGCGTGGTCAATTACCTATGTCTATTGGCACGGGATCATCAAGGCATAATGCTTTGAAGAGTCTAGAAGATTTAGGAGCGAGTGATTGGTGGGTAACCATCGTAACGGGTTCTGATGCCACGAAGGGTAAACCTTCTCCTGAGATATTTTTACAATGTGCTTCTGCCATGCAGGTGGCCCCAGAAAAATGTCTCGTTTTTGAAGATGGAAAAGCTGGAATAGAGGCTGCCAAAGCGGCGAACATGCCATACATCTATATTAACCACTCTTAAGCCAAAAAAAGTGGATTTTTGAAATACGCTTAAGTGTTAATAATACTGGTACAATTACTGGCTAAATTCATGCATTTACTTATTTAAACGTTAAATTCACGAATAGACATTGGCTTATTTATGGTAAATCTTTTATCTTAGTCGTGTTATAACGAATTATTTTATCTACCAAACCAAAATTTAACTTATGAAACAAATCATTACTTTATTACTATTTGTTTTAGCATTTTCTACTCAAACGTACGCTACTTCTGCGTCTGTTGTTCCTATGGTAACAACTACAACGACGAACGTGGATTATGTTAAGAAAGATGGTATTTTCAAAAAAGCAAAAGCTTGGGTTTCCGGAACCATTCAAAAAGCGATGGAAGGAAAAACTGTAGCGATCATTGCGCATCTTACTTGGGTAGGATTGCTTATTGCTTTTATTATTAATAATGATAATTCTTCTTCTATAGGTTCATTCTATATTCGTCAAAATTTAGGCTTACTAATCATGGGATTGATTGTAGGTGTTTTGGGTGTAGTCCCAGTTGTTGGTTGGATCTTAGGTGCAATACTTGGTGTTGCTTTACTAATTTTCTGGATTATCAGCATCATTAATGCATTAGGAGGAAAAGAAAAACCAGTTCCACTAGTAGGAAAGTACTTCCAAGAGTGGTTCTCATTTGTTTAATTACGGCAACTTTTTAGCTGATTATTACAAGGAACCTATGGATCATGTCTAAATGATATGAAAAATAGACTGGTAAAAATGAAAACAGGATCAACCATTGGTCCTGTTTTTTTATTTTATTTAAAGGAAGAATTGGATTTAAACATTCAAAAACAACAAATTATGCACGTTACCCTATCTAGTACTTATGGAGATTTAAACTTCAAAGGAACCAATGATCGCGGACAATCTATTCAACTCTCTGGTAACAAAGAAGCCATGTCACCGATGGAATCACTCTTGACAGCTGCGGCGGCCTGCAGTTCCATTGACATAGAACTTATATTAAAAAAGATGCGACAGGATTTAAAATCAATTGAGGTTTCCGTAAACGGCGAAAGAAGAAAAGATGAGGTGCCGGCTATTTTTACGAAGATTCATTTGCATTATATACTTCGTGGCTCCATCAAAGAAGCAAAAGCAAAAGAAGCGGTTTCGCTGAGCTTGGAAAAATACTGCTCCGTTACGCAATCATTATCTTCTGATATTGATATTCAATCCTCTTTCGAAATCCAAGAAGCTTAGCAAAAGGATATTTTAAGTAGCCGTTAATAAAAAATCGACCATAGCATTAACTGCTTTCGCTCGATGACTAATGCTTGTTTTGATGCCTGCATCTAATTCTGCAAAACTTTTATCGTAGCCCTCAGGAATAAATATTGGGTCATAACCGAATCCACCCTCTCCTGTTTTTTCGTGGGCTATCGTTCCTTTTATGATTCCCTCAAAGGAATAGTACGCCCCTTTGAAGCGTAATGAAATAACTGCTCGAAATTGGGCTTGTCTGTGGTCGATATCTTGGAGCTGGGATAATACTTTTTCCATATTATCATCATTATTGCGCTGTGGCCCAGCATATCTTGCGGTATAAATACCGGGGGCCATGTCCAAAGCTTCAATTTCCAAACCGCTATCTTCGGCAAAACAATCGATTTGAAGCTTGTCATAGAGATATTGAGCTTTTTGATGTGCATTCTCCTCCATGGTATTGCCCGTTTCAGGTATATCTTCTGTAACGCCTAAGGTCTTCATGGCTACAGCAATGAACGGCGTATCCGCCAACTTTTGATTGACTTCTTCTAATTTGTGCAGATTAGCTGTAGCGAAAACGAGTGTTTGTTTATTCATCAAAATTGAATTTCTGTAATAGCCCCCAAAGTTGTTTTTTGTATTGAATATTAGTCTGTAAATCTTGTAATTTATGCGAAAATAAGATTTTCAGATTTCGTATATGGATAATTTTGTAGGGCAAGGTTTTGATCTGCAAACCGAGTCGATTTGCATTTAATCCGAAGGACAAAAATCGATGACTTTTATCAAAATCAAGATGTTCGGCTATGTGTGCATTTTGTCCATCCTTCAGTCCAAATATTCGCACTTCATTGGAAATATCCAATTTCATCGCTGCTAAAATTTTATATAACAAATTTTTATTGGCATCATTCCAATCAGTGGCATTGACAAAAACATGAAAATGGGCCTCTGATTGATCGAGATATCGCTCAATTTTTGATGTTTGATCATGATAAATTGGAAAATCGAAATATTTGAAATTCAAAATAAAGATTCTTGATTTTTAATATAACAAAATTAAATTCTATATATAAATACGATATACTATGGTAATAATATTATTATTTTTGAGGCAAAAATATGTTATATGACCCTACCAATAAAAATTACTCCAACTTTAAATTCAAAAATCTCTTCTGTAGACTTCGATAATATTCCATTTGGTCAGGTATTTTCGGATCATATGTTTACAGCAGATTACATTGATGGAGTTTGGAAAAATTGTGAGATCAAGCAACTCGGGCACCTTAGTGTTCATCCTGGAAATCTTGCATGGCACTATGGTCAATCTATATTTGAAGGAATGAAAGCTTCCATCACCAATGATGGTGTTCCTTTATTATTGCGTCCAGAAAAACATATCGAGCGCCTAAATAATTCAGCGCGTCGAATGTGTATGCCTGAGTTTCCAGAAGAAACATTTATTGAAGCTATTGAAAAATTAGTTTGGATGGACAGAGCTTGGATTCCTTCTAAAAAAGGAAGCGCCTTGTATATTCGTCCATTGATGATGGCCATGGATTCTGCGCTCGGTGTTAGACCTAGTGATAGTTACAAGTTGTTAATATTTACACTTCCTGTTGGTCCTTACTATAACAAGCCAGTTTCTTTATTAGCACAAGACGAATATGTACGAGCGGCAGACGGTGGTGTTGGAGAAGCAAAAACAGCTGGTAATTATGCGGCTTCTTTGTATCCGGCCAGATTGGCGAAAGAAAAAGGGTACGATCAGGTGATGTGGATGGATGCCAAAGAATTCAGATATATTCAAGAAGTAGGAACGATGAATATTTTCTTTGTCATTGATGGCAAAGTAATCACTCCGAAAGCGGGCGGCACCATATTAAAAGGAATTACTCGAGATTGTGCTATTACAATACTTCGAGATGAAGGGTATGAAGTTGAAGAGCGATTACTGGATATTGCAGAAATCATAGAAGCTCATAAAAACGGTACTTTACAAGAAATATTTGGTACTGGTACAGCCGCTGTAATATCCAATGTATATAAATTTGCGCATAAAGGTGTGGACTATGAAATTGATGTGGATCAATTCAAAGTTTCACCTTTTTTAAAGACATATATTGAAGCTTTAAGAGCTGGAGAGAAAGCAGACAAATTTGGCTGGTTAAGTCATTTGGGCGAAGGCGTTTTAGCCTAGTCACTGATTTTAATCGTTTCGGCCAATTCAAAAGCTATACTTTTGAATAAAAAACCCGTGTTGAAGTAACATACTTGATCACGGGTTTTTTCATTAAATATCATAGTCATTCGGTTAATGAAATATGGAATGTGGACTAATATTCCATATTGTTGAACTTTTAGTACCTATATCGAGCTTCAAGCTGGATGTAGATTTGAGTATGCCCTTTATTTCTCTCTGCATGTTTATAATTCCTATGGCCATCTCCGTCAACTTCTTGAGAAGATTTAAATAAAATAATTCCTATAACATAAATCAAACATGATTTATAGAGGTGGAGAGCTCAGCAAGACAGACCAGTTTTAAATCGATCTATTTTTGTTTTAAACGACATAAAATATTTTAAATCAATTTTTAATACATTACATTATTTTTTAATATGATAAATTATATATATATTTGTAGATACTTGTAATATTCCCAAAGCAATTACAAGCCTAAACAACTAAAACAATAATCTCATGGACCGATTTTCCAACGGATTAGGTAGCATCTCAATCGTATTGATTATGCTAAGCTTACTGGTATGTCAGCCGCTTGCCGCTCAACTTATTATTTCTGAAATCTCTCCCAATGCCGAAATTGAAGCACTCGAACAGTATGGTGGCGGTGAATGGTTCGAAATTTGCAATGTAGGAGAAACCGATATGGACATTAGTGGATATACCGTGGGGCATTATGAAGACGCTTCTTTCGGGCAATCCGACTTCTATTTAGGAGAAGACAATGATAACTGTGATTGTGGAGGTTCATATGGTGTAATTACTTTTACAGGATCTAATCAATCTCAAGATGTAATCCTTCCTGCAGGTAAATGCTTTATTATTACCGGCCAACATGTCGACTGTGGAAATGCTCATTTTTGTATCAATGCAAGAGATTTATTGTTAAACGGTCCAAGTGGCATCATTTCTGAATATCACTCTTCTAGAAGTGATTTTCCTGGATCCGGATCCGGAACCGGTCGTGGCGGTTTGGAAGGGCATTATTGGCGTCAAAAAAATTATGAATGTAATGCATATTATATATGGAATGCTAATGACGAGATTATAGATGCCGTTAATTTTAATTGTCTTCCGCAGACGGGTCCAGACGCTGAGGCCAATGAGCTTTCAGGTGGTTTTCACTATCCGGATGGAAATGGAGGTTACTATAGCTATCCGCCCTACTTCCCTACTCCTCCTGTCCAAGGACCTTTTCCTGTAGGCATCGAAATTACCAATACGGAATACACGTGGATGGGACAATCCATCGAAGAAGGGTATACCTTCCAGCGTTGTTCCAACGATCCCAATTATGTATTTCCACCTATGAAATACGATCCGAATACTGGACAACCTTCGGATAATTACTATCAGCCAACTTGTGGTGAATTAAATGATGAATGTTGTTCCGAATGTGATGAAAATCAATTTTTCCAAGGTATTCAGCTTCCTTCATGTACCAATGGATCAGCCATAGGATTGGTCATAGAAGAAAATGAGCTCACAGCAGAACAAGAAGTGCTTTCATCAGTTGCACCTTCTTGTAATAACACAGAATCACGATTACGGTCCAATTATAATGAAAATGAAATCAGTTTTTGTACCCGTGTTCTTACCCCTCCAAATTTTAACAGACCCTTTGTTGGATTTGTTAACTCATTGGATGAAACGTTCGCGGATGACGATTGCGCCATTTTCACTGGAGCAGAAGTCTATAAGGCCGTAGATTGTAGTCAGCCCGCTATAGCGGGAAGTTTATCTTCAAAAGGAAGACCCATCTTTCAACTGGATACTGAATCAGAATATACACTTTGCTTTAATTACGATATTTCTGACTGTTCCTTCAAAAATAGAATCTATTGGGATAATCCCTGTTTCTCCCCGTTTTATTGTCAACTAGATGTTGAATGTCCAACCGAAATTCAAGATACGGTTCACTGTTTGGCAGATGTACCTGTGGCAGTAACAGATACTAGTGCTTTCCGAATTGAATTGGATGGACGAATTCTTTCATCATGCGATGATGTTACCATTAGTCATACAGATTCTTTAAGCGCTATTTTAGACAGTCTAAACAGTCGTATTTTATATAGAAATTACCTTTTAACAGATGGTATGGATAGTACTTATTGTCTTTTACAATACCCTATTCGTAACCGAATAGAACCAACGCTTGTTTTGAATACTGATACGGTTTATTTGGATCCAGATGGTTTATTAATATTAGATCCTACATTATTCATTTCCACTGGATTAGATCATTGCGGTGATACCATTGAAACTGCAATAATAGTACCTGACACTATCAATGGAAGCGATCTTGGGGTAACGGAGATTATTGTAACAGTGGTTGATTCTGCACTTAATAGCGCATCCAGTACCATAGAAATAATAGTAGGCGATGATACTCCACCTATGGTCAATTGTCCAAACGATACGATTATTCTTGTACCAGCATGTATCTGCGAAGGTTCTTACAGCTTTACGGATCCTCCGGCCGTGGACGAATTGGGTGGTCCAGTCACCATCGTACGTCTGGATTCTACAGGTCTAATGGATGGCGACTTATTCCCTGCAGGCACAACCACCATTATCTATTCTGCAACCGACTCTAGCGGTAATGTGACCATTTGTTCTTATGACGTAACTGTGGAATCAGGCGATCCAGGTCCAATTGTCCTTCAATCTAGTATCCATTTTTCATTGTCAGAATTCTGCGATGGATACCCCACTCCGGCCATGTTGATTGAAGGAAATGTTCCTTGTGATCCAAGTTCATATATCGTATCTGTTCTTGATCCTGAAGGAAATAGAATTGCTGAGGATTCTTTACGTTACTTTAGAAACATCCCACTTACGGTACGTTTAGAATATGCATGTTTTGACAATTCCGCTGAAACGACCATACTAGTCGAAGACAAATTTGCGCCTTCTATTAGCTGTTTTAGTGATACCATACGTTGTGATGAATTCTTCGAATTTGAAACACCTGATATATTTGATAATTGCGATGATTCTGTAGAAGTTATACT
Source organism: Saprospiraceae bacterium (assembly GCA_020628475.1). GTDB lineage: Bacteria > Bacteroidota > Bacteroidia > Chitinophagales > Saprospiraceae > JAHDFB01. The sequence continues at coordinate 51,116 of JAHDFB010000009.1, forward strand.
GCTCAACGAAACCTTAGAAAATGTGGCATGTACAGACCCCAATCTTACAAGAATTGTTACGCGTACATATACCGCAGTTGATTCAGACGGACGTCGCAGCGACACCTGTTTTCAAGTGCTGTCCATTGCCAAATTTGATTTAAACACCGTTAGTTTCAATGGTATCGATACATTGATTTATTGTGGAGATATTGATGCATTGGACGAAAATAATAACCCAAGCCCAAGTGTAACCGGATTTCCAACGGCAGGAACCGCCAGTCTTTGGCCCGATCAAAATGCCATTTGTGGAGTAACGAGCTCTTATACGGACATCGTTTTACCAGGAAGTTCGTGTGGATATTCCATTCTTCGAGAATGGAATGTGATGTATTGGGATTGTTTTGAAGATGGCATGAGGCAATTTTTCCAAACGATCCAAATAAGCGATACAGAAGCGCCAACATTTAATTGTCCCGAAGATATAACCTTAGCTACCGATCCATTTAGTTGTACGGCGCAGCTCACAGCTGACTTGCCGATTGCCTCAGATGCATGTAATAATGGTGTTGAATTTGATATTCAATATCCAAATGCCTTTATTGAAAATGCTACCAATATTTCACAACAATTGGAATTAGGAATAAACGAAATTGAGATCATCACTCGTGATATTTGTGGAAATAGTAGAAGCTGTACATGGACGATTACTGTTGAAGATCAAGAAGATCCAATCGCTATTGTTCAAGGAAGCTATGCAGTCAACCTAAGTGGTCATTCCGTGATCGTTACTGCCGATGATTTGGACAACGGAAGTTTTGATGAGTGTGGATTTGTAGACTTTAGTATTGCAAGAATGGAATCATCTTGTGATAGTACTGATACTCAGCTATCCGATGACATTCAAATTTGTTGCGATGATGTAGGTACCACCGTCATGGTCCAATTTCAAGTAGTAGATGGAGCAGGAAATACCAGTCTTGCTATGGTAAGTATCGATGTACAAGATACTGCTGGACCTATACTTGAAATAGAATTACCGGACATTACAGTGAGTTGTGACTACAATTATATCCCTGGACAAACATCCGATTTCGGAAGTTTTGTACTCGATGCTGATGATCGTGATAGCATCATCATCGATGCTGACAGTGTAGAATTTTCAGCCCCCCCACTCGATGGTCTCATATCCGAAAATTGTAGCATGATAATGAGTGAAGAAATTATCAATGAAAATATTGATAATCAATGCGGTACTGGAAGTCTAACAAGAATGTTAACCTTGACCGACGGAAGTAATAATTCGATTAGTGTTTTTCAAAATATCGCTTTTGTTAACTATGAACCATTTAATGAAAATGACATTGATTGGCCCGATGACCTTGTTACTTTAAACATCTGTGATCCTGCCCTATTAGAACCTGAATTACTAGATCCTCCATTTGATGTACCCGTTAGCAATGCAGATGTATGTGATAATCTAGCTGATTCAAAATTAGATGATATTGATTACGGCCCATTTGCATCTGATACCTTATTTATCATTAATAGACAATGGACGATCGCGGACTGGTGCCAAAATACGAATGGACAATTTGCTACTTTCCATCATACTCAAATCATCACGGTGCTCAATACCATCGAACCTTCTATTTTATCTGGATGTCAAGCAGTCAACGCCTGCAACTTTAGTCCAGATTGCGACGATTTAGCCTTGACTATTGGGATCAATGCTATGGACGATTGTACGAGCTCAGAAAATCTTAGCTACAGTTACAGTGTAGACTTTAACTCCGATAATGTGGTCGATATATCAGGAACCACAGATTCTGCAGAAATATTCTTTCCGCTTGGTTCACATTTAATTAGTTGGATGGTGACGGATGAACAAGGAAATAGTGATTTATGTATTCAGGAAATTCAAGTCGATAATTGTAATTTACCAAGTCCAATATGTTTAGTAGGACAGTCCTTTGCTTTAGAAGGTGTAGATACAGATGGAAATGGAGGGATAGATGACGAGCAAGTCACTATACATGTCAATCAAATCGATGGTGGCTCAAGTATTGCATGTGATATTCCGTTCACATTAAGCCTTTCAACGGATACCACCAAAGTTGATACTACCTTTGATTGTGACGGTATTGGAAGTCACTTATTAATGTTATATATAACGGATAATATTACGGGAGCACAAGATTTCTGTGAGGTCTTTGTAGATATCATTGATACCAATGATATAGATATTTGTATGCCAACCAATGTACAGGTTAAGATATTCGGACAGGTTAGTAGCGCTGTTGAGAAATCGACCAATAATGTACAACTAGTACTGGAAGGATCAGATATGGAAGTTCTTAGTCAGGAAGGACACTATCTATTCCCAGAAATGGATATGGGAGGAAGCTATTCCTTGACGGCACAACATCAAACCTATCCACTAGACGGCGTGTCTACATACGATATTCTCTTGATTCAGAAGCATATACTGGGTCTTCAAATTCTTGATTCTCCTTATAAGTTATTAGCAGCTGATGCCGATGGGTCTGGAAATATTTCGGGAGCAGATATCATTTATCTGAGACGTTTGTTACTGGGAGATATTAGCGACTTTGATCTACAAGACAGCTGGCAGTTTATCTGGAAAGATCAGGAATTTATTGATGTCAACAATCCTTGGCTCAACTACGAAAAAGGCTATGAAATTGGTGTATTAAACCAAGATATGGAGATTGATTTTATATCAATGAAAACAGGTGATGTGAACCTATCTTCACCTAATTTAACCAATGATTTCATCGAAAATCGCAGTACATCCAATATGCATTATGAACTCTTCGATGAAGGGGATAAAATTATTGTTCCAGTTCGATTCGAGGACCAAAATATGATGGAAGGATTCCAATTTTCATTCCGATATGATGAGAATCTGTATGTATTTAATAATATCATTGCTGGAAATATTGATATCCCGAAAGAGATGATCAACACTCAAAATACGGACTTGGGTGTAATCGATATAAGTTGGATTAGCAACACAGGACAAGTATGTTCTGCTTGTCTAGAAAACTATAATACACATATACCGTATCAGGGGGCTTACGCCCAAAAGGAAATCAATTTCTATCTTGTTTTTGATAAAAAAACAGATTGGGAAAGTCAGCAATCTTTCTCTTTGAGAACCTTTAGTGAGGGGCTTGATTCGGAAGTTTATTTGAACGATGGATCTGTTGAACAATTACTATTTTCAAGGGTGCATGAAAAGGAACAAGAGGTTCAGCTATTTCAGAATAAACCAAATCCTTGGAAATCAAATACAAACATTTCCTTTTTGTTACCGGACGCAATTCATGCCAGTCTTATAGTCTCCGATATAACAGGAAGAGAGGTATTCAGAAAATCTGCTCATTTCAAAGCTGGTATGAATGAAGTAGAAATTCAATCAGAGAGCTTAGGCATAGCCGGTATTTACTATTATACCCTGCAAACATCGAATAAGCGCTTTACAAGAAAAATGATCCTTATAGATTAGGATTACAGGAACGGAGATTCATAGTTGTCATAGACCCATTGATGGGTCCGGGAGAGAGTTGTCGGGAATATACTCTCTCCCTTTTTTTATGTCCAAAATCTAGTCTAGGAATAGACCTTTCATCAATCTTTAAAATCTAGATCGAGGACACTTAGTGTTAAATTGACACATTTAATATATATTTGAAATATAAAGAATAACTTTATTGCTCAAATCCAATTGTTATATGAGAATTCTCGGCCTTTTCTTCTTTCTAATTGCTCCTTATTTCCTGAGCGCTCAAATCATCAGCTTAACGCCTTCCAATGCCAATCCAGATGAGGAAGTGCGTCTTGTTTTCGACGCCAGTCAAGGAAATGAAGAACTCATTGATGCCAACAAAATATATATGCATCATGGCGTGGTACTATCCAGCCCGGAAGGAACTGATTGGAATTATGTCATCGGAAATTGGGGGCAAGATGATGGTATCGGTGAAATGACCTCTCTAGGTGACAACAAATGGGAAATCATTTTTTCGCCTACCCTGCGCCAACATTTTGGGGCAGATGAAGGTGATAATATTTTTCGAATTTCTGCCGTATTCAGAAATGCCGATGGATCTGCCAAGGCTACCTTAGGTGAGGGAGACTACAGTTGGGGAACCGTTCATTCAAATCTTGATTATTATATCAATCTCAATGTGGAGAATTTTATTGGATTTGATGCTCCTCAGAGCCCAGAAACTTTTCTTGAAGAAGGTATGTCTTTAGACATTCTAGCCAATGCTTCAGCCAATGCCGAAACAATAAAATTATATATTGACGAGGGAGATGGTTTTAATGAAGTAGCAAGCGCTATCAATCAATCCTCCATTAGTTATAATTTTGCGCCGCTAGAATCCAGTGTAATCACCTTGAAAGTAGAAGCTACCATCAATGGAGAAATGGTCGAGTCTATTCGTGAACATCAAGTAATAGTCATCAAAAATTCCACAATTGCTCCCCTACCCGAAAATGTGGTCCCAGGGATTAATTATTTTGACGAAGATCCTACCAAGGCCGTATTTGTATTACAAGCCCCAGAAAAATCTTATGCACACATGGTTGGTGACTTTTCAGATTGGCAAGTTTTGTCCACCAATCAAATGAATCAGACACCAGACGGAGAATATTTTTGGATAGAATTAACAGATTTAGAAGAAAATAAACCCTACGTTTTTCAATACTGGGTAGAAGATGATGTAAAAATTGGAGACCCATACGCCGAACAAACGGCTGACCCTTGGAATGACAGCTACATTAGCGAGGAGGTTTTTCCAAATCTACCAGAGTATACAAGAACGGAGTATCAATACGCCACCGTGTTCCAAACGGGACAAGAAGCATATATATGGGCTGATTCAGAAAATAGTTGGGAACGTCCAGACGTGAATCATTTGGTCATTTATGAGCTTTTAGTACGTGATTTTCTTAAATCTCATCGTTATCAAGATCTTATTGACACCCTGCCTTACTTAAAAGCACTGGGAATAGACGCCATCGAATTGATGCCCGTTAATGAATTTGAAGGAAATGAATCTTGGGGGTACAATCCTGCCTATTTTTTCGCTGTTGACAAATATTATGGGACCAAAGATGACTTGAAAGCCTTTGTAGAAGCCGCGCATCAAGAGGGCATCGCCGTTATTCTCGATATTGTTCTAAACCATGCCTTTGGACAAAACCCAATGGTTAAATTGTACTTTGAAAATGGTCAGCCAGCAGATAACAATCCTTGGTTTAACAAAGATTATGTAGGTCCGTATCAATGGGGCTACGATTTTGATCATGAATCTCAATACACGAGAGATTTTATAGATCGTGTCAATACTTTCTGGATAGAGGAATTCCATATAGACGGTTATCGCTTTGACTTTACGAAAGGATTTACCAATCATGCGCCAGGTGGAAACATCGATGGATTTGATCAATCTAGGATCAACATCTTAAAACGAATGGCCGATGAAATCTGGGAAGTAGATAGCGAAGCCTACATTATTTTAGAACACTGGGCACCAGCTAGTGAAGAAGAAGTCTTAGCAGATTATGGCATGAAAATGTGGCGTAACAGAAGTTATGATTACGTGCCAGCCATTACAGGAAATCTTGGTGGTAATTTCAGCAGTATGGATGTGCAATCACACATCTCATTTTTCAATTCGCATGACGAACGTCGTGTAGCAGAACATGCCCTCGTCGAAGGGGCAAATTTCGAAGGTTATGATGTCAAAAACCCTCTGATCATGTACGAACGTGCAAAAATGACCGCTGCCTTCAACTATTTGTACCCAGGACCAAAAATGATCTGGCAATTCGACGAATTGGCATATGATATCAATATTGACTTCAATGGACGTACAGGGAACAAACCATTGCCTTGGGGTGATGAAAGTCTGATGTACTACGAAGATCCTTTACGTCAGCATATTTACACGGCATATCAAGAAATTCTAGGATTACGCCATTTCTTTGGAGCTGTACAACTCGATAATGCAAGCACGAATCATAAACCAAACGGAGCTACGCGTAGATTAAGCTATAATATGTCTGATACGGATTTAGTGGTATTAGGAAATTTTGACGTAAAGTCGAGTACTATTTCCGGCGGGTTTACGGAAACTGGTACTTGGTATGATTACTTTTCTGGTGACTCTATAGAGGTGTCGAGTACGAATGAAATACTGGATTTGGAAGCTGGAGAATGGCATATATATACTTCCAATAAATTATCCGAAGGTTTTCCAGGCGTCGTCGAAACATTTCAGAATCCTGTGGTCATTGATCCAAATCCTTTTACCAAAAATACTGAAATCACCATCACTTTTGATGCTAGCAAGGCATCTAAAAATGGGACCAGTGGCCTTGTCGGTGCAGAGAAAGTATACATGCATTCTGGTGTAATTCTAGAAAGTCCAGAATCCGAAATCCTTGAAAACATTGTCGGCACCTTGCAAGATGATGGAATTGGAGAAATGATCTATATCGGAGACGAAAAATGGCAAATCAGCCTCAATATAGCCGATTACTATTCCGTCTCAGAGGATCAAGATGTATTCAAAATTGGTATGTATTTTCGCGATGCTGAAAATATAAATGAAGGTCGTGGATTCCGAGATGAAATCATTTTTTTCCAGGTGGATTCAGATCGACCATTTGTAACGATTGACCCGCCCGTTTTCAACATCGATGATCCTATCACCATTCAATTCAATGCGCTTAAAGGAAATGGAGAATTGATTGGACAAAATAAAGTATACATGCATAGCGGTGTGGATCTCACGCCATCGACCACACCTTGGAATTCTGGCTGGAACAATGTCGTAGGAAACTGGGGGCAAGATGATGGAATTGGTGAAATGACTCCGGTATCTGGACAAGCAGATCAATGGGAAATCAGTTTCGTTCCAAAAGAATATTACGGCTTAAATGAAGGCGATATTATTCACTGGATTTGTGCCGTATTTCGCAATGCAGAAGGCAGCATTAAAGGAACGGGAACACCAGGGCCAATCGAAAATGGTCTTATTCATACCAATCAGGACTTTTTTATTCAAAATTCTATTGTCATCAATATTGATGAAGAGGATGAACAGCCTGCGCAAATCAATTACATAGCTCCTAATCCAGCTACAGCATTTATTTATCTAGAATTAGAAGGCTACAAAGGGGAGGTGCGCATTGATATACTTGATATGAAGGGACAATTGATTCAAACGAAAACCGTTTCTATTCGATCAAATGCTTCCGTAAAACATCGTTTGGATTTACAAGAAATTCCGGCTGGTTTGTTTTTGATTAAAGC
>JAHDFB010000009.1:58548-75550 GCA_020628475.1 Saprospiraceae bacterium
GGATCAAACCAGTAAGACCATTGATCGATTCCACGAACACGTAATCGCCCAGCGGCCGCTTTCAACATTTCGAGAACCATAGATTCTTCATTATTTTGCACCAGTTCAAAGCTCAAATCATCCCCCATCTTATGATTCTTGTTTCATCCCGTGAATGAATAATTGCATTTTGTATAATTGAAAACTTAAAATACTGCCCCTACCCTGTATTAACTTCGTTTTACGATGACGAGCAAAAGTGTTCGAATATTTTTCAAATAAGCTAAGAATGCCCAAATCTTTCCAGCGCTCGTATTGATCGGTCAATCTCGTTCTGAGCTGCCCATCCTTATATTGTCCAACCAAATTTCTAATGGCTTCCTCTGTCTTCAACATGAATCGCTCGTTCGTTTCGATACCATCATGTAAAAGCGGATTATCAATATGCAATATACTGTACTGTTGTGCTCTAAGGCTTTCGCCTAAAGCATTATCCTCATAACCATATCCTTCAATAGAATCGTCAAATAAATGCTTCAAAAAGACAGATTTTCGAATCATAAAGTTGTTACTACGAAAACTTCGATACGGCATTTTTTGTCGATCATTAAATGGCTTGGCCTCTACTCGACGTCCATAGTTCCAATGTAATCGATAGGATAGATCTGGAGTTGATTTTTGATAAGAAGTCCCGCCATATACAACATCCGCTTGATGCATCGCATCCAGGTATTTCTGTACAAAATCATCCTTTTCGATCATTGAATCGCAATCCATAAATACCAAATGCTCATATCGAGCATTTTTACCTAACCAGTTTCGAATTCTACTCCGTCCAAAGTTTTTAGACATTTCCATATAAGAGACTCCGATTAATTGAGACAAATTCTGATTTACTGAACGGTATTCGGCTGTTGAAAAATCATCATACAACAGTATTTCGAAAGCAACTCCGGACGCCTCGCATTGCTCAAAAAGCGTATTAACAAATCGATTGACATCTCGGTTATATATAGGAATCAGAAAAGAAATCATGCCTTTTCTAATATGGTAGCATAGCCCTGCCCTACACCAACACACATTGTTACTAAGGCGTATTTTTTATTGGTTTTCTGCAATTCTATTGCGGCCGTATGCATGATTCTGGTCCCCGAGGCACCTAATGGATGGCCAATAGCAATGGCACCACCGTTCGGATTAATTCTAGGATCATTATCCTCCAATCCGAGTTGTCTGGTACAAGCCAAACTCTGTGCAGCAAATGCCTCATTTAATTCGATAATGTCCATATCATCCAGACTCAATCCTGCCTTTGCCAATGCTTTCTTGGAAGCTCCAACTGGACCAATACCCATAATTCTTGGTTCAACACCTACGACAGCCGAACTAACAACACGAGCTAATGGATTCAATTGATATTTTTCAACGGCATTTTCTGAAGCCATGATAACCGCAGCCGCACCATCATTCAATCCCGAAGCATTTCCGGCCGTTACACTTCCTCCATCTTCTAATTTTTTAAAGGCTGTTCTCAATTTAGCCAGCACCTCCAAACTAGTATTGGGCTTGATGAATTCGTCTTGATCAAATACAATCGGGTCTTTTTTACGTTGAGGAATAAGTACAGGTACTATTTCTTCCACAAACCTGCCTGCATTCTGAGCCTTCGCAGCTTTCATTTGAGACCAGTAAGCGAATTTATCTTGATCTTCTCTGGAAATGGAAAACATCTCCGCTAAATTCTCTGCCGTATTACCCATCCCATCTGTACCGTATAAATCATGCATTTTCTTGTTCACAAAACGCCAGCCAAAGCTACTATCGTGCATTTGAGCATCACGACCAAAAGCTTTGGATACCTTTGAAATAACCCAAGGTCCTCGTGTCATATGCTCAACACCTCCTGAAATATACAAATCTCCTTCACCGATACCAATGGCCCGTCTTGCATGAATAATACTTGACATCCCAGAAGCACACAATCGATTGATCGTTTCACCAGGAACAGACCAAGGTAGTCCTGCTAATAACGCACTCATTCTGGCAACATTTCGATTATCCTCTCCTGCTTGATTCGCACATCCCATAATAACATCCTCGTACAAGGCAGGGTCAATATTCTTTTGTTTTTCCACCAATGCCTTAATCACGGTTGCCAACAAATCATCCGTTCGCACTGGACTCAAGGTGCCTGTAAAATTACCAAAAGCCGTTCTCACACCATCAACGATATAACTATTCTGTATATTCATATTTTAATTTTGAGATTCAAAAGTAATCACTTTCGTGCGAAAGCACTACTATAGATATGTTTGAAAAAGACGAAATGTTTATGGAATACTCCAGTTAATGGCATTAAGGTATTCTGGAAAATAATTTAGAAAAAAATGGCAATGGCTCCTACAGCCGTTGCAATCAACAGAAATCTTCGGTACCAAGCTTCATTGAAGCGCTTGACCACATTTAAACCTACAACAAAGCCAATTAGAACAGCCGGTATCAATAACAGATCCTCTTGAACAGAATCCACCGTAATCGTCCCCCAAGAAAAGATATGAATCGGTAATTTAAAAAGATTAATCAGGAAAAATACCCAAGCGGATGTAGCTATAATTTCGTTTTTAGGTAACTGCGTTGCTAAGAAGTACATATTGGAAAAAGCCCCAGCTAGATTCCCTATCATGGTTGTGAATCCTGAAGTTATCCCCATAATGCCAGCGAATAATGGATTTTTTGGATAAGATCGGTCCTTTTTCAGATCCCTCCAAAACAATATTATCACCGAGATTAATGCAATGATAGCCATCCAGAATTTGAACGTTTGCTCATCAATCTGATGCCCAAAATAAGCAGCGATGATCACACCAATGACCATAGCTGGCATAAATTGATATAAATACTTCCATTTAGCAAATCGATTGTAATACAGCACTGCCAAGATATCACCGACAATCAATAATGGTAATAATAAACCCGTTGACGCCTTGGCACCAGCACTGTGTACCATCAATACAACTACGACAATTCCAAGACCTTTCAGTCCAGCTTTTGATAATCCAAGAAAAAAAGCAGCACTACAAGCTAGAAAAAATGACCAATCCATTCCTTATTTTTCACCAATACAAACCACCGATAGCCCGGCTATTTGTTTCATTGGATAATCGAACAATTTAAACACAGGAACCATGGCATTGTAAAAATTCATTTTACCCTTTTTGATGGTCTTATCACCTGCCAACTTTCCGGCAATAAACCAGGCAGGAATGCCCATAGCATTAAAATAATGCGTTTTTAAAATAGTAATATCACTTTTACGAAAGATGTTTTGCAAGGTTTTTGGAGTATATCGACGATAATGATACAACTCCTTGTCCAATACATTGTATAATCGTTGAAAGGCTGGTACCAGTATGATCACTTTTCCCTGAGGCTTTAGTAACTTCTTTATATTCTTCATGGTCAAAACATCGTCCTTTATATGTTCTACCACATTGAGCGCAAAAACAGTATCGTATTGATCTAAATGTTCTGAATATAATGCTTCAAAATGAGGATGAACCAAGTCTAATTTTGTCTGATTGGTATCAGGAAATCGATCCCCTAAGGCTAATAAATAGTTATCTCGAATATCGGACAAATGAATATCTGCTTGATCCCTCACAAAAAACTGAGAAATGTTCCCGATACCTGATCCAACCTCTAGAATTTTTCCTTCACAATGTGGTTTAATGGTGTCATACATCCAGGCATTGAAACGATCGGCCTCCGTAATGGCTTCCAAATTTTCCAATCCTTCTTTGTCGACATCTTTGAATTCAAATTCCATGTCGCAAAGATATATATTTAAATTTTAATATGTAATTGACTAGTTTTAAAGAAAACGAAGTTAACCAGCAATAGGTGGATTCAAATCTTCATCCAGATCAACGATGTACTGATCTAAATCAATATTTTTCTCAAAATATTGTCTGGTCATTTCCACAGGAACTTCTGTAAATGGGAAGAGTACTTCAACGGTACCTGTCTTTTTATGAACGACTTTTAATGTAGGAGTAAGGTCTTGATTTGGGGAATTTCCATCATTTTTTTTGTTCATCTTCATATTGATTTAATACAATTAAAAAAACAGCTTTAACTTCACTTCTAAAGTTGTGTTGCACAGTTATAACGACCAAATTTTCGATAAGTTGTGAACGTTTTAAAAATATAAAAAATAAGTATAATATCAAATATATATTTCAAATTTCTCATTAATTCTTTCGACCTAAATAATACCATAAACAATGCAATATCAACATACTACGTATAACATTAATTGTATATTAATAAAAGTGTAATAAAACGACAAACCCGACTAAATCGGCAAAAATCGAACCTTAATCTATCAAATATCTCATTCGATCTAACATTCACAACCATTGGCATAATTCTTCTAAGATTTTCCTTTCAACCCTCATTTTTCGGTAGGAACGACATACATTTTAGATTTTTTTTTCGATAATTCGAGTTAAAGGATATAATCCCGTATTTTTGCAACTTTCGTAATCTAAAATTTATTGATCGTCGAGACACAAGAAAAGTTTGTAGGAAAGAAGTTATATGATTATCAAAAGAAGTCTTTAGACGAAATTTTTGATAAATTAAATGATGATTCAGAGGGGAACATACTTTTCCAACTTCCTACTGGAGGTGGTAAGACTGTTATTTTCTCAGAAATAACCCGTCGGTATATTGCTGAAAATGACAAGAAAGTGATGATCCTAACACACCGAATTGAGCTTTGTAAGCAGACATCTCGCATGTTGGATGAATTTCAGGTGGCGAACAAGGTCATTGATAGCAACGTAAAGGCTTTACCAGAAGATAACCCGTTCAATTGCTATGTGGCCATGGTGGAAACCTTGAACAATCGTTTGAATGATGAGGTTCTGAAGGTGAATGATGTCGGACTGGTCATTATCGATGAAGCCCATTATAACTCGTTTACAAAATTGTTCAAATTCTTTGATCAAAGTACGATTCTAGGTGTAACTGCTACTCCATTAAGTTCTAATATGAAATTACCGATGAAAGATAACTACAGTGATCTGATCATCGGAGAATCCATTCCTAGTCTTATAAAATCCGGTTTCTTAGCAAAACCCAACGTATTTACTTACGACGTTGGATTAACGTCCCTGAAGATTGGTATGAATGGGGACTATACCGTAAAATCTTCTGAAGCATTATACACCAACTTTTCCATGCGAGAAAAGTTATTATATGCATACAACCAACGAGCAAAGGGAAAGAAAACACTCATATTCAACAATGGTATCAAAACATCTATTTACGTATATAATACCTTTGCGGAAGCTGGATTAGACATCCGACACCTCGATAATACGCACAGTAAAAAAGAACGTCAAGAAATTCTGGATTGGTTTAGAAATAAACCAGATGCCATCTTATCATCGGTCAGTATTTTGACAACCGGATTTGATGAACCAAGTGTTGAAACCATCATTCTCAATAGAGCAACAAGATCCCTGACCCTATATTTCCAAATGATCGGTCGTGGCTCACGTGTACTTCCCGGTAAAACGGATTTTAACATCATAGATTTAGGTAATAATGTAGCGCGTTTCGGACCTTGGGACGGGAATATCGACTGGAATAAAATATTTATTTCACCGGATTATTATTTGGAAAGTCTACTAGCCGATGCTGAGTTAGAACGTAGATTTAAATATGTGATGCCTGATGATTTGAGAGCCATGTTTGCAAAGTCAGAGGATGTCAGTTTCGATATTAACGAAGAATACGATCGCGTAACGAAATTGAGAGAAAGACCTCAGAATGTCTTATCCAATTCTGTCGTACAGCATGCCAAAATTTGTATCGAAAATTCGGAAGACTTATTTGACGCTTGGTCACTTGCTCGATTATTGACACCGGATATTGCACATCGTGTAAAAGCCTATGCTTATTGTATTACAAAAAGTACCTTGAATTATCGCAAATGGCTTCAAGAAGATTATATGAAACAACTTCGTGCGAAAATCAAGGACCATTTCGATGCATTGGCAGACGAAGACGATGAAGATTAATCCATATTTAACAAGCTTGTTTTAAATCGAATTCAGATAGGATACAATAGATTGTTCAGGATTTATTAATCCCAATTTTTTTCTCAATCTACTTCTTGCAATCTTCACAGAATTGGGAGATGTAAATGTTAGAGAAGCAATTTCCTTTGAACTTAAGTTCATTTTTATATAGGTACACAACTTTAAATTATTACTCGTTAAAGTAGGATGTTTCTTGGAGAGTTTTGAATAAAAGGCTTCATGTAATTCTAAAAACTGAAAATCTAAATCTTCAATAATTCTTTTATTCTCCTTAGAATTAAGGTGATTTAATAACTTTCTTTTCACCGAAAAATCGATCTCTTGGTTACCCTCAATGAGCGCTTCTAGTTTGTCTAATACATCTAGATTATTAGATAAAAGCGTCAGTTTTGATTTTAGCTCATTTTCGATTTCTACTTTGTTCATCTCAAGTTCTACATTCTGTATGTTGATAATTTCATTGCGGTTAACTAATTCTTCATTTTGCTGCTTCAAGATGCTTTCATTTTTCCTTAATTTTTTCAACAATTTGAGTTTGGCAAGATAGTTATAGAATAATCCAATGGAAAGTAACAATAACAGCAAAGCGAAAAAGATAAAAATTCTCTGACTCTTCAACGTTTCTTCACTCAATTGATTAGCCAATTCTAATTTTCTAATTTTCACATCTTTAGAGTGAAATTTGAGAAGGCTATTCGCTTCAAAATCCTTGACCCTATTCCCTATATTGGAGGCATTCTTGGTGATATGTGCAGCGAGTTCATTTTTCACATGTATCGCCTCTTTTTGTTTACCGGCAGCATCCAAAGACCACATTTTACGTTACAAAGCTTCACCATAGGTCATTCCTTGTTTCTTCGAATAGTCAAAAGATCGATTATAATAGTGATTTGCCGTGTCAATATTCGCCACCGTATCCATCTTAAACAATGCCCATCCTGCATAGGCATGATCGATAGCCAATGAAGATGAGTCTTTATGAAATTTTCCATATTCTATTGCCTTGAGATAAGCCAGATGGGCATTGTAAAAATCTTTAGAAGTAAAATAACTATGACCTAAGGCTCTCCAATATACTTCAAGAAAAAAATTATGCCCAGAATTAGTTGCCAATTCAATCGCTTTCTTGGAATAGGTCCTTCCAATTTCTGGTTTTTCATGTTTAAAACTAACCGATAATGAATTATACATATCAGCAGCGAAAGAATGAATTCCAGCCCGTTCTAATCGCTTTGCCAAATCAATAGCAATTTCTTTTGCACGCTCCTCATTATCCAAGTAATAGTGTGTTGAAATATATCCTTTTCAAATAAGCGCTTCGTATATATCTAATTCACCCCCTTTGAAGGTCTCTAAAATTTCTTCAATTTCATTTTTCTTACTCTCTACTCCTATCGTGCGAGCAATGGGTGAAATTCCATATATCAATGCAGCTCGCTCCTTATCAAATTCGGGTACAAAAATATAGTCAAAGGTCATTTTCATGCGTTCAACCGCATTCTCATATTGCCGATCTCCATAGAAGTATCTGAATAACAACAAATCCGCATCTAGCATTAGTCGAGTTAATCCAGACGCTTTAAGAATCGAATAATAGTCTACAATTTCTTCAAAACTTTCAGGCGTACTTGCTGAATAGTAATTTGATTTTAAAACATAATATCGACCAATAATTTGAGCCAACGAATCGTGCTCATAAGCTTCTAATGCTTTGGCAAATCGTGCCATTTGAGAAACACTTCGATATTCGACATCTTTTATATTATCCCATAGTTCTTGTGCATCCTTAGGCAGAAAAATTTGATCAGAAGTTTCATTATGGTCATTTGGATTTATACATGACTTCAACACTAGAATAATCAAACTTATCTTTAGTATAAATCTTAAATGCCTCATCCCTTTATATAACAACACGATTAATCAATAGCAAAAAGGTTGTCCATACCCGTCCATCTCAATATCTGGATAGATCTACTTAACTTAACCCCTTGATTATGAACGGTCAACGTCACTATACTAAAATAAATAGTTTTAGTTTAACGGAGTCAATAAAGAAAAGTATAAAAGATGTTAAAGTACCAGTTCTGAAATACCAGAATCAACATCTGAAAATAGTTTTGTACATGATTAGTCAACTGAAATCAAGGCAAATCAGGACTTCCTTACATACCACCTGGAATAATTTCCAAGGTTTCTCCTTCCTGAATATCACAGTTGGACAACAACTCTTTATTCATTAATAGATGGTCAATACGCGGAAAATACAGATCATAGGAGCCACCCTCTTCCAATAATCCAGCATCGGTTAATTCGGCCTTGATTTCTTTACCTGTCATATTTAACGGCAATTCCAAATCGTACTCATCATTATCCGGTTTCATCACCAAATTCACAGAAATAACACCAGAATTCGTGGCTGAAGTTTGTTCTTGCTCCTGAGGTTCTACCGACGCTTGCTCTTGAAGTGCAGATTTAAGCCGACTATTTTCTTCTTCTAAAGCCGCATTATTCGATTCTAATCCTACAATCTTGTTTTTTAAATCGGCCAACTCCGTTTCTAGAGCACCAATGCTTTCAGAATGATCTTCAGGTTCTTCAGTGGAGGCCATCTGTTCCTTTAATGATTCCAATTCAGCTTTCAACGACGCTTCTGATGTCTCTAAAGCCTTAATAGTAGACTGAAGCGCTTCCATCTCCGCTGAAGTGGATGCAGCAGATTGCTCATTGGCTTCTGTCGCTGAATCAGCAGCTTGTTGCATCTTTTCTACATCGGATTTCAACTGCTCATTCTCGGCTTGAGCCTGACTCAAAGCCTCTTTCAATTCATCCGCCGTGGTATCTTCCGACAACATGTTCAACTGTTTCTGAACCGCAGAAAGTTCGACTTCCAAGGCAGATTTAACCTCATTAATATTGGTAATTTGATCGATTAAATGAGAAGTCGTATCATCCTCGATCATAGATTGTAATTGTTCTTTTGTGCTATTCAATTCCGCTTCCATCGATGTTGTTCGTTGATCAGCATTTGCTTTCAACTCCTCCATCAAGGCATGTTCTTTCTTGAGCTTGTCATGCTCTTCCTGTAATTGATCAAGCGCCTCATTATTCTCTAAAGCTTTTACTGTCGCTTGTAATGCATTCTTTTCCTCATCTAAGCTAAGGGCTTTATTTTTCCATGTTTCAAGCGAGGTTTTCAAACTACCCTGGCTGGCCTCCCCCTCTGCATGTGCTTTTTCTAATTGCCCTTTCAATGCTGTTAATTCAGAAAACTCCGCGGACAGCTGTTCATAAGCTTCCTCTTGCGCCTTCAATTTTGCCCTATTTTCTTCCAAATTACTCTTTAAAGCTGAAACAGAACCAGTCGATTCCATTACTTTCATTTCAAAGTCAGCTTTTTCGCGCTCCAGATCTTTTGAAGCTGTTTCAAGCTCGGTGATTTTGCTTTGTAATGATTCTATGGTAGATTGCCCCTCTTCCAATTTGGTTTGCAAGTCCGTCAAAGCACGCTCCTTCTCTTCGATCTGCTTTTCGAACTTTTCCACATTCGCTCCGACATTTTCCAAATCAGAAAGTTGAACACTAATCTTGTCTTCTAAAGATTGCTTCTCCTCCGTTAACTGTTCAAATTTCTCCTTCCACTCCGACAAAGCCTCTTGACTATCGATCAATTGCGATTCAAATTCTTGATTTTGATCAATAATTAAATCCTTCTGACCAATCGTATCTTTCAGTTCATTCTTAATCGACTGTAGCTCCTTCACTTGCTTCTCCAAGTCCGCTATGTACTCCGTATTACGGTGAATTTCTTGATCTTTAACCTCTAACAATTTTTCATACTGCTCTTCACTACTTCGATCTAGACTATCCTTTAGTTCACTGATATGTGTACTCAATTCAGTAACCATACTCTCATACCGAGCTTGATCTTTTTTCAAGGTTTCCACTTGGGTTTCTAGATCCGCACGAACCTGTTTGTTTTCTCGAAGTTCTACTTGTACATGTTGCAACTCGCCTTTGGCCACCGAATTTAATCGAAGATCATCCAATTCATCATTTACTAATTGATGCGCTTCTGTCAATTCTTCCAACTGATCTTGCAATTCATCAATTTGCTCCTTACGCTTCAAAAATTCATCTTCGAGAGCGGCATAATTTGATTTTTGCTGTTCTAACTGAGCCTGTAGATCTTGTTGTGCCTCTTCTGCTTCCTTTTCAGTAGTATCAATTTTAGCATACAGTGCTTGATTTTCCGCCTTTAACTCAGAGATTCTATTCTCGAATAAACTGGTATCCACTTCAGGCACGGCTGGTTCTGCCACAGGTGCAGTTCTACTTTCTTCTGGAACTTGGTGCGTATAAGCATCTTCCGCAGGAGCCGATTCTACGGGCATCTCTCTCGGCATTGAATTGGGAGACATCGCATTGGCGATAGAATTAGGTACAGGTGCATTAGAACTCCGGCGCTGTTTGATGACAATCTTAGGACGCACCTTGATGCCTTCCGTTGGTTTTTCCTCGGCTTCTTCTTTCTTAGAAAAGAACTTCTTTATCATAGCTTTGGGGCTTTGCAGTTATGTTTCAGGCTTATAAATATATACATAATTATGTATACATGGGACCTAATCGTATAATCAAGCAACTATTTGACCAATTCCTCTATCAAATCTCTTTGCTTCTTTATACAATATAACAAGGAAAATCAATAAAATCCAGTTTATCCAATATTAAAACCGACAATTAGCCTTGTACAGTATTATCGGAGCGTAGATATTCTGACAGTAATCGATGAAAATAATGCACGCCTTTTTCGCGTTTTGGCGAAAATCTTCCTGTATTATATAGCCGCGATCTCATTCCTTTTTGTACCGATTCGACGACAAATTCATCTTCGCGTTCTACCTTTTCTGCCAAAGCGTCTTTCCCCTGTCTTTCCCAGAGCTCCTCGTCCGCAATATAATAGTGAAAATCCACCTTGCAGTAATCCTTGGAAATCGGTTTGACGACATTAATTTGAACACCCCATTTGTAGACATTCAACATAAAATTAGGAAACAACCAATAGTAAAACGCAGTCACTTGTTTGTCATGATCTGGGTGTTCAGGAGGTAATTCAAATGCGATATCGCTCTGATTGCCATAACCAATTTGCAAGACCATATGATCGTAAATCAAGGTGGTATATTGACCATAATCAACAATTTTACCCAATTCTTGATGGACAAATGGAATATGAAATCCTTCTAAATAATTATCACAATACAAGGCCCAGTTCGCATGCACGCCGTAGGTTTTAGAATACTCAGGCGCAAATCTCCAAGCTTCCATATTCAAAAAACCAAGTCGTTCATCCAGGCGCTTTGAGAGCACTTCGAATTCAACTTTGGGCGTAAGCCCCGTAAAAACAAAACGTTTCCAGACATACACCTCTAGCTCCGCCAAATGATCACAGGGTCTTGGAAAATCTTCTGCCTCTTTAAACTCAGGCATAAATTCGAATCGTCCTTCTAAATCAAATCGTCTTCCATGATAACCGCAATGTAATTTTTTAGCACGAGTCGGATGATGAACGATTTTGAAACCTCGATGCGTACACACATTGGAAAAACAACGTACAGTATCATCATCGGATACCAAAACGACCGATTCTCCCAATGACTGATCTAGAATGTCCACGGGAAAAATATTCTCCGGCTGTTTCTGCAACACGACCTGATCCGCTACATATTGCCAGCTGCTAGCCATCACTTGCTCAATCACAGATTCATACATTGATTGACTGGTATAAAAATGACTATCTAAGGTCTCGGCATGTCGAATATCCTCATGTATTTCTAATGATTTCATTGAATCGAACTTAGGTGGATTGGCGCAAAAGATAAGAAATCCCCACTTGAAATTGCAAGGAAGATCCAGAAACTGTTCGAATAAATTCCGTAGTAATTCCACGATTGACCAAAATAATCGGGGATATTCCAGATTGATGTTGCGGAAATAGCTCAATCATCCAGACTACACTTGCATAAAAGCGCTTTGTCAAATCTGCACATCGATCATATTCTTGGTCAAAGGGTTCAAATGGAAGTCCTGAGCCTTTTGCATGTCCTGAACATTTTCCCCAAATACCCATATTTCCTTGTAAACCTAATGAAATGCGAGCCCATTTTTTGAGAGGGATACTCATGGGAAGGATAAGCCCACTGAAGCTGAGACGCCGACTTCTATGACTAAATGTGGCAGAATGACTCGGTGATTGACTGACTCCATAATACTCAATACCGTAAGAAGTCAATTGTATCGCATAGCGACATTTCAAGTCCTTATAGGGAAGACGAAATGCATTCGAATATCCCAAATTGGCTCCATACTCTGCTGTACTCTTAAAATACCGGAGTTTATGTAAACTCGCCAATCGATTCTGATTAATCGTAATCAAAGCGCGTTGTCCACATAGATGCGTGGCGAATACCATCAGGCTTAGTAGCAAGAAGTACGGAAGGTAAGAAGCATTTTTCATGATGGTTTATTTTCTAGGTTATTTCTACCATAGAACGGAAGCATCTGGTACTTCGCAGCTTTTTTTTCTTCTCGTATCCGACAAAAAGTAGATTTTCCAACCTTCCTCTGTCTTATACATTTGAAAAAAATCAACCCCACAATGACTAAAGCGATCATCGACGAAAAAATAATAATCGACCCAAATAGAAGCTAAGTGATCATCCACGCGTATAGAATAAGCTCCCAACTTTTCATCATAAAGTCCATCATGCGGGGTTCCGACACTGGTATAAAACTGCTGTATGTCGTCCTTCATCAATACGGCCTTCCCCGTTTTACGGTGTACAAATGAGGTATACACATCCACTTCCTTATAAAAGCATTTCTTCAACCGTATACTATCAGTCGCACGCATCGCATCAAAAACTTCCAAAACAACGGCTTTCACCGCTTGTTCATCCTCCGTTTGGGGTTCTTCTTGTGCCCACATCGGTAAGCCAATCATTGATAGCGCCAATACATATAACCATTTCATTTGTAACATTTTATCGTTTCGAATAGAATAAATCTAAACATAAATAAGAGTTCATACCAACCAATTCGACTAATTACACGTCTTCATAGAAAAAATAGCATGAATACACGGTTCCTCGCATTATTGCCCCTCCTCCTTTTGATCAGTTGTCAGAAGCCCGATCTTAGCAGGTTGGAAGATATGGAAGGAGAATGGACACTGCTTTATACCTCCGGTGGTTTTACGGGAGCTGGTTTTGATGCCCCTTTCGATCATTTATCCATTGATGAAGCACTCGATTTCATACTTTACCAAGACAATGAGATTGTGGCGGAAGGAATGATCCAAGAAAAAAATAGTGATACCGAGGATATATTTTTGGAATTCAACGGTTCAAAAATCGATAGTGAGACATGGATAGATCTTATCGATGACAATGAAAAATACCTGCGATTTGAAGGGAGTTCCACCATGCACTTCAATGCACCTTGTTGTGATCGCTTCAATATCACTTGGGGAAAGGAATAATTCAGTAGATCAGGGCGCCTCCTTATGTACCGGCTGATCGCCGTTGCATAAGGTCGGAGTCTTCCGAGCGCGTTATTCACTTGGTACTGTTTCTTCGAAAACAGTACGCTCCTTACAGTCGCCTCTCCAGGTTCCTGGCGCGGATAGATCAATAGACAATGATAGGATTCCCTTCTCCCGTAGATTTTACACGCTTGATATTCACAACACTTTTATCTTTCGCATTGAAGTATAGACTCTTCTGAATGGCCACCACGGTTTTTAAATCCGTTGTTTCGGCATAATAAATACATAATTCATCCAATGGTCTATTCGGTTTGAATTGATGCTCCCCTCTCTTCCAAGATTCCAACTCAATATTTTGTGAAGAATATTGTTTCTGCGATTTAGCCTTACGTTTAAAATCTTTTTCGACTAAATCCTTTAGAGCCGAATCCTTAAAAACAACCACATGTTTATAATTTTTAATGTCTTTATAAGTGTCGGAATCCGTTTTTTTCGGTGGTGGAGGAGGCGGTGGAGGATCTTTCTCTTTATCCGTTGTATTCGAAGTTTCATTGTAGGCCCTTTCCAAGCGTTTGATCCGTTTTTTGAGCACTTTAATTTCTTTATCCTTATCACTTAACAAAGACAGCAATTGTTTTTCTCGATGAATTAAGTTGGATTTCATTGCTAGAGAATCTATTTCACTAGAGCTAATTTTGTCCTGCTGTAACTGTAATATCTTGGTTTCTAATGAATCAATAATGGTGACGTACTTATATATTTGATTATTTAAGGTATGAAAATTAGTGTCTTCTTGACTATTTCGAATACTATCATTCCATAGAGAAAGGCCGATAACGGCCATGATGATGACCGATGTGATAGTACCGTATAGCCAAATTTTCTTTCTTCGTTGTTGTTCCGTACGACGGATCTCTTCGATATAATCTTCTCTCATTTTGCGAATTTGTCGTATATATAATTCTCAAATTTTACATTGAATCGCTCGATATCCTGATGACTCAATTGTTGGATTGTAGCTGCTATTTTTTTTCGTTCCTTTTTTAATAATTGAATAAAGGCCTGTCCATTTCGTTTTCGTAAAAACTCCCGAATCGGAATACCACTAATCAACGAGATAAGGAGGCAACCTATAAATGAAAAACCTTCGTAATCACTTTCATTATCGTAGTACAGATACAAGGCTACAGCCAACGAAAAGCCTAAAATTAAAAGAGCAAATCCTGCATAAATTTTCATATCACCCTTCAATCGTTTCATGACAAAATTGAGCTGTTCTTCTGTGACCAAACTGTCGTTTGGCGGATCAGTCTCACTTGTATGATCACGGACAATAATTTCCTCTTTATTGATATGCATTTTCGGTATCAAAGCATCATCTCTATTTTCTAGAGCCAAAGCATTCTTTGCTATATTGAAGGATTCTTCGATGGTACAATCCTTACAATAAGATTCATAAAAATTCTGAGAAAATAATTTCGCAGAATCGTTGGGTATAGCCTTGTGCATTCCGATTACAATGGGAACATGTTTGATGATGCCTTCCGCCTGCTTTAAGCTGTAACAGGCATTAAGAAAAACGCACTGAAGATGATCTTTAAATAAGCTAAAAAACTGTCCCAAATCATCAGATGAAATCGCTTTGGTATAGCCGTCCGCATCTTCGAAAAACAATTCATCCTGATCGCTTCCATGACCTGAAAAATGTACAATATTTGGTTTGATATCCAACATGGCACGTCTCAAATCGAGTGCCGTCACCGCACCTTTATTGTGAAATGAAAAGCTATCCTGAGCCCCACTTCGCTGTATGGCTTCATCAATCAATTTAGCCTCCTCTTCCAGACGAAGGTGACGTGAATCCTTAGGATTCGATGCTAGAAACAATATTTTTACCTTTTCCCCCATTTACAGCATTAGATTTTTAAATAGGGTTATTTCAGGTTCAAACATCTCCTCTCCTCGAACTTCCGTTTGTTCAACGATCAATCGTCGAGGTCGGTCATCTTGAAAATATTCTTTTGCCTCTTGAAAATACATATTTGTCAAGGATTCAATAAAGGACACCTCTGTTTGGTAGATGTCAGCATCTTTGAAATCCATAAAAGCATGCCCTTCGTCTCCTTCATCGCCTCGAACCACTGGTGCCACAATTCTTCGCTCCTGAAGAAGATTGGCCTGATTGACAATGAAAGCAGTGCGACACAATTCATTTTGACGATTGGTATAATAGATAATTTTCCAAAAGAGTGTCGGAATTTGAACGTCTTCCCCATCAACGGGTGTCACAAAAACGGGGTCTCTATCGGAGAGCACCGGGCCTGTCAATAGCACAATTTTCTTATCCTTTTTGACGGTTTCGGTGTGTAAAATATATTTTTCGATTTTACTCCAGATTCCACGATTCAATTTGTCTAATTGCGGAATGGCATTGGTATAGAAAAAGGTGCTTTCAGCTGCATCTCGCGCTTCATCATCAGTATCTCCCCACTGAACATCCTCTCGCTTCGTCATGTGTCCTTTATCAAAATCACTCTTATCAGCGGAATACAGTTTGTTACCAAATTGAAATTGTTTATCGATGCGCTGATCCATTTTCCAACTATCCTTTCTGCCCAGTTTTCTAAATTTGACACCATCGATATTCGATATAGTATAGAATGGAAACTTTCGAATAGGGTTTTGCAACAAACTGAAGTTTTGGTATTCCAAATAGAAGTAATTTGGATCCAAATCCACTTGATCGAATACGGTTTTATATGCCTTGTCTAAAATGGGTAAATCCACCAAGTGATCCCCTCCCAAAAAATCTTTTTTGTAGGCCATATTTATTGTTTTTTTGGAGTAAAAACAGTGGCATACGCGCCCAAATCATGATGGTTCTATCCTATATATAGCTATAAAACAAATCTTACAAGAAAAGTATAATCTTTTACATTCCAATCACTTACACCAATCATTGAATCTTATATGCCACGAATTAAAGATAATTAATAATTAGCAAACTATAAGGGATATGCTACTTTCAATTGAAAGAAAGGGGAAAAATCCCCATGCTGTAAAATCCATAAAAAAATGCTTAACTGAACTAATTGTTATGGGAATCAGTTACTTTTGTGCGCCTTATAGAAAGCTATAAGGTGACATTTCAAAATAGGTCTTTGTAACAAGTCTTAAATAAGTACTTGCAAAAAAGCATCTAATTTGTATTTGGGGCTGAACGGTATCGACAGGAAAGATGATCGATTAGTAAGCATGCAGGGGAATGATTGGTTACTCCTTAAAAATGACAATCAACATTTAATTGGCGAAAATAACTTCGCACTAGCTGCCTAATCTAGGATTAGAAAGCTTTTTGGGCCGCACGCTT
>JAHDFB010000061.1:0-5273 GCA_020628475.1 Saprospiraceae bacterium
ACACTATGATATACAGAGTTTATAAGGTGCTTCTAATTAACAAAGATGATGACAACCGTACTGAAACCCATGCAGCGATTGAGGCGATTGCTTTCTATTGATAAGAAAGAAATCACTCAGGTTTATATTTACGCCTTACTCAATGGGCTTGTAAACCTTTCTCTTCCGCTTGGCATTCAAGCCATTATAAACTTAATCCAAGGTGGCGAAATTTCGACCAGTTGGATTATTTTGGTGGCTTTTGTCCTAATAGGCATTACCTTAACCGGTATTTTTCAATTGATGCAATTGCGTATCGTAGAGAATATAGCTCAGAAAATTTTTAGTCGAGCTTCCTTCGAATTTGCCTATAGGATTCCGAGAATTCGATATAGTGAACTGCATCGCTACTATGCTCCTGAGTTAGCCAATCGATTTTTTGATACCCTGACGATTCAAAAAGGACTTCCTAAAATTTTGATTGATTTCTCCTTGGCCGCTTTTCAGATTATTGTGGGACTGATCGTCCTCAGTATGTACCATCCATTTTTTATCATCTTCGGTATCGCACTCGTAGCCTTGGTCTATGTGATTTTAATGGTTACGGGTCCTGGGGGCTTAAGAACCAGTCTTCAAGAATCAAAATACAAATATCAAGTCGCCTATTGGCTGGAAGAAATTGCACGAACAAAATTATCGTTCAAACTGGTCAAAAGTCCCGAAATAGCAATGACAAATACCGATAAAGCGGTTTCTCAGTACATTGATTCCCGAGAAAGTCATTTCCGAATACTCATTACGCAATTCTGGAATTTAATCGGATTTAAAGTATTGGTGGCAGCGGGATTACTGATTATAGGTAGCTTGTTGGTATTTCGACAAGAAATGAATATCGGGCAATTTGTTGCGGCTGAGATCATCATAATCTTGATCATTAATTCTGTCGAAAAATTGATCAAATCACTAGATTCCATTTATGATGTATTGACTGCTCTTGAAAAGATCGGTTATGTCACGGACATGGAATTGGATAGGGAAGAAGGGCTACAATTTGAGAATAGTGATATTACGCAACTTTCTGTGAGTACCGATAAGTTATCCTTCTGCTATCCAGACGCTGAAAAGGATATTCTCTCGGATATCAGCTTTACCAAGGAAGCGGATGAATCTCTACTCATCATGGGATCAGCTGGTTCCGGCAAGTCGACTTTGCTCAGTTTATTGTCCGGCATTAATAATCCGAGCTCTGGTGTCATTCGTTACAACGGTTTATCCATTCAATCCATTCACTTTAACGAATTGAGATGGAATATTGGCTTTGCCCTCAGTAATAACCAGATTTTCTTGGGTTCCGTACTCGATAATATATCTATGGGTCGAGAAAATATCAAGACCGCAGACGTAATCAAAGCCATTGAGATGGTCAACTTGAGCAGTTTTATTAAAACCCTTCCATATGGACTAAATACGGAACTGGATCCTGAAGGCAAGCGACTACCTCGTTCGGCGAGTAATAAAATTATTTTGGCGCGTGCTATTGTGAATAATCCAGCCTTATTAATTCTCGAAGATCCACTGGATCACGTACCAGCTGTTGAAAAAGAGGTCATTATTCGAAATATTACGGACAAGAATAATCCTTGGACATTACTCGTAACGGCCGTTGATGAAGTTTGGGCGCGTTACATTTCTCATCAAATCACGATGGATCAAGGATCCATTATTCAAGACAAAAAAGTATAACATGCTTAATATTAGTTTGAATCGAGTCAATGAAGATATCAAGCTCGAAAAATATCAATCTTTTAATAAGGTTGAGAATAAGACGGCGACCAGATGGCTTATAAAAGTTATGGCTTTTATTCTCTTGTTCTTTTGTATTTCCTTGTTTCTACCTTGGACTCAAAACATCCGTTCTAAGGGCTATGTAACAGCATTGAACCCGAATGATCGACCTCAAAATATTCAAAGTGTCATCGGAGGAAAAATTGAACAATGGTACGTTCAAGAAGGACAAATTGTTGGAGTAGGCGATACGATTTTGCGTATATCGGAATCCAAACAGGCCTATTTTGATCCAGAAATTTTGGACAGAACCAATAATCAAATTAAGGCTAAACAAGAGTCTTCTCAGGCTTACGCCCAAAAGGCAGATAATCTCCAAGATCAGATTGTTGCCCTTCAAAACAGTAAGGAAATCAAGCTCAAACAAAATCAAATTAAACGAGAACAGTTGAAATTGAAAATGACGAGTGATAGCATTGATTTGGTGGCAGCTGAAACGAAATTGAGTATTGCTAAAAATCAGCTGAATCGAATTCAATCTCTATTTGATGATGGTTTGAAATCTCTGACTGATCTGGAAGCAAAAAAATTGGCGGTTCAAGAATCGAGCGCAAAAGTGGTTGCTTTACAAAACAAATTAGAGACCAATATGAATGAGCGCATGAATATCGAGGCGAATATTGTTGCCATTCAAAATGAGTACAATGATAAAATAGCCAAATCTAAATCCGATCGGATGTCTGCTCTATCGAGTCGATACGACGCGGAGGCCAGTTATAATAAGTTACAATCGGATTACAATGCCTATGAGGTGCGACAAGCCAACTATTATGTTACTTCACCGATTGGTGGGATCATTACGAAAGCATTGAAAAATGGAATAGGTGAGTTGGTCAAAGAAGGCGAAGATATATTGAGTATCGTCCCCGTAAAATACGAATTGGCTGTAGAAACCTATGTTCGTCCACGTGATATGCCTCTGATGCAAATAGGTAATAAGGTACGCGTTCAATTTGATGGATGGCCTGCCATCGTATTCAGCGGTTGGCCGAATAGCAGTTATGGCACCTTTAGCGGTATCGTTTTTGCCATCGACAACGATATCAGTGAAAATGGTAAATATCGAATTTTAATAGCCCAAGATCGCGATGATTTGCCTTGGCCAAAGGAAGTACGAGTAGGAGGGGGCGCCAATACCATCACCTTGTTAAATCGAGTAAAATTGGGCTATGAACTGTGGCGTCAACTCAATGGATTCCCAGCGGATTATTACAAAACGGATAAAGTCCCAGATCTAAAAGATAAAGCCCCACTGAAAAAAGTAAAATAGTCAAGCATGAAATTTCATAGTAGAAAACTTATCAAACCGAATAATTTAAATGCCAACGACACTCTTTTCGGAGGCGACTTGCTTCGCTGGATTGATGAAGAAGCCGGTATTTATGCGATGACGAAAATCAAATCTCAGAAAGTCGTCACTAAATTTATATCGGAAATCAATTTTGTATCATCCGCAAAGCAAGGAGATGTCATTGAGATCGGAATGGAGTTCGTTGCCATCGGTCGTACTAGTATTACTATGCGTTGTATCGTGCGAAATTTGTTTTCTCAAAAAACCATCATATCCATTGATAAAATTGTCTTTGTCCTGGTGGACGAAAATGAAAAACCAAGTCCTCACGGAATCACCTTGGAGGATATCAAACAAAAGCGTTCATGAGGTATTTGATCTTTGTTCTACTTCTGGTTCAACTGATGCCCATATCGGTACTTGGTCAAGAAAGGATATTGACGGTGGAGTCTTATATCGCTACGGTACAAGAACATCATCCCATCAGTAAACAGGCTGCTTTATTATCGGATCTTGCTAGATCTCAACAAAAACAGGCCAGGGGACTTTTCGATCCGAAGCTTCAAGGTGATTGGAAGTCAAAATCATTCGATTCGAAAAATTATTATTCGATATTATCGGGCGGTTTAAAAATACCGAGTTGGTATGGCTTGGATTTCAAGGTGAACTATGATCGAAGTTCTGGAGAATTTCTTAATAACAGTGACTTTCTGCCCAATCCGGGTCTGTGGACGGCTGGCATTAGTGCTCCTCTTGCCAAAGGACTTTTATTGGACGAGCGACGAGCCGCTCTTAAACGAGCTGCCTTGTCTTTGGAGCTCAATGAGCAAGAAAGGCTCGTACAACTGAATGGGCTCTACTTCGAAGCCTTAAATGCCTATATGGAATGGTCGATTGCTTATAGAATTGTTCAGGTTCAAGAGAATAATGTTCAATTGGCACAGACGCGTTTTGAAGGAACGGTTGAAAGTTTTATCAAAGGTGATAAACCGGCCGTTGATACCTTAGAAAGCTTCATTGCCATACAATCAAGAGATTTAGCCTTGTTAGAAGCTCGCCAACATTTAGAAGCGAAGCGCATTGCCTTGGAGAATTTCTTGTGGATTCAAGGTACGATTCCACTAGAATTGGAAGATAATGTAGCGCCAGAAGTCTTCCAATTGGATGCTTTGTCAATTTCTGTAGATGTCCTGCATAGTCAGATGGAAGCCATTCTATTTTCCCATCCGGAATTACAACTCAATGCGCTGAAAATCGATCAATTGGATATTGATCGTCGATTGGCGATCGAATCTATTAAACCAGATATTCGTGTCGAATACAATCCGATTACTGCGGCTGATGAGAACAATATTTTCCAGCAGGTCAACCCGAACAATTTTGTTCTTGGAGCCACGGTATCTTATTCCTTATTACAACGAAAGGCTCGAGGTAAGTTGCAAGAGACCAAGTTAAAAATGGAACAAGGCGTCTTGGAAGGAGATCGTAAACGGCAAGCCATCAAAACCAAGCTTAATCAAATCTATACCATTCTTTCTAGAAACCGAGAGCAAGGAGACTTGGCTACTATTATGATCCAAAATTATGAACAATTGTTGCTGGCCGAAAATACTAAGTTTCAATTGGGTGAAAGTTCCATTTTCTTAGTAAACAGCCGAGAGATGAAATTTATAGAAAGTCAATTAAAGCAAATCGATCTGGAAGCCAAACAAATGTATTATCAATTACAGTATTTGTACCATTCTATGAAATTTGTAGAGTAAAAATCACTTTCCAAAAAAGAATTTCAATCTTACCGAAGGATTGTGAGCAACTTGTCGACCATCTATGATATATGAAAAAAGCAAAATATATCATTTTTCTGCTGTCGATACTGTACTCCTCATCTATCTATTCGCAGGAAGCAGAATGGATAACTGTTCGGGATTTAGAGACTTGGAGCTCTGTTAATCTGAAATATAAAATAAATAAAAAGTGGAAAATCGGCTTAGAAGAGCAACTTCGATTGAGAGACAACTCTTCCGAGATCGATGCCTTTTTTACAGAACTCAATACGGATTACAAATTCAATAAGTATGTATATGGAGGCTTAGGATTTCGATATATTCGACAACATGACAATGTCGGAAATATTCAAGGATATGAAAATCACATGCGC
>JAHDFB010000061.1:5373-13404 GCA_020628475.1 Saprospiraceae bacterium
TACAACATGAAATCCTATGGTAAAATTGGCTTGTTCTATCGTATGGAACGTACCTTAAACGTGGCCTATCCAAAAACAACCAATATCATCGGCTTAAAATATACCTACACATTAAAAAACAATTAGAAATGAAAAATATCTTATACATACTCATCCTTAGTTTCCTATTATTTTCTTGCAAAAAAGAGATATATGTAGAATATGGCGAGGGTATTGCTGATTGGAACATAGACACACACAGCAATGACGTTTCTCCCAATTATGACGTCGTATTTAACCAATCTAAAGTCCATCGAATTGATATTGTATTCACCTCCGATAATTGGAATGATATGCAAGACGATCTAGAGGATATTGTAGGCTCTGGTGGAGGCCCTGGCGGTGGTGGACCGGGAGGGGGAGGACCGAACTTTTCGGATCAGACACCACTGTATTTTGAGTGTCAGTTCTTTTTCAATGATTTAGAGTGGTATCATGTCGGTGTTCGATATAAAGGAAATTCTAGTTTAAATGCGAACAGTAACAAGTTGCCATTGCGATTTCAGTTTGACGAATTTGAAGATCAATACCCAGAAATAACGAATCAGCGATTCTATGGATTCAAAGAATTGTCGATGGGTAGTAATTTTATGGATCAATCTATTATGAGAGACAAAACGGCCTCCGATGTTTTTAGGGACTTTGGTGTACCTGCCGTACAGACTGCCTTTTACGAAATTTGGATCGACAATGGATCGGGCACTGCTGAGTACTATGGTGTATATACGATGAATGAGGTTGTTTTCGATAGCTTTTTGTTCGATTATTTCGGAAGTGAGACAGGAAATTGTTACAAACCAGACGGTGATGGTGCCACCTTTTCTACCACGGGATTTGATCTCGATGATTTTTATTTAAAGAATAATGAAACGGGTGATAAAAGTGACATACTAGAAATGTATGATATACTCCATGCATCGAATAGAACAACGAATCCGGAACAATGGAGAACGGACTTAGAATCTGTGTTTGATGTCGACGGATTCCTGCGCTATCTAGCGGTTAATAATACCATTCAAAATTGGGATACCTATGGTAAAATGACGCACAACTATTATTTATATCATGATCCAGCAGACGATCTATTGAAATGGATAGTTTGGGATAATAATGAGGCCTTCAACGACGGTTCTGGGAATAAAGCACCTATTTCTCTTTCCATGTCTGAAGTAGGCACGGATTGGCCATTAATTAATTATATCATTGGTCAGGAAGAATATGAAAGCATCTATAAAAACTATCTAGAAAGTTTTATTAATAGTTCTTTTGAATATAATCGAATGGATGAATTATATACGGAGCGAGCGTCTCTGTTGTACGATTCTGCTTCCGAAGAAAGAAACGGTTATTCCTTTGTCAATGGAATCGCAAATTTCTCTTCAGCTGTAGCTACATTGAAGGCACATTGTTCCAGTAGAATTACAGCAGTTCTTAATTATCTATAAATGAATAGGTAGAAGACGTACTAACCAACTAATATAAAAAACAAACCCCTTGCTATTGTGATAATAACAAGGGGTTTTAACATTAAATGTACCCGGAGTGGGACTTGAACCCACACGCCCCAAAGGGCACAGGATTTTAAGTCCTGCGTGTCTACCAATTCCACCACCCGGGCATGAAATGGTTATCTTTTAAAAAAAAGACACATCCTTTGATGTGTACTCGAGAGCGAAAGACGGGATTCGAACCCGCGACCCCGACCTTGGCAAGGTCGTGCTCTACCAGCTGAGCTACTTTCGCTTGTCGCTTATTACAGCGGCGCAAATATAATACTTATTTGTAATGTCGGAAATATCCTTATAGCTTTTTTTAAAAATTTTATTCTCTGATTTATAAGTTATTCATTATCAGAGTAGGTCAGATCTAGAATATACGAAGCGCCTTTTTTGAGCGCATTGATCAATTAAATGAAAGTCTTCAGAACAAATGCGCAACTAATAGGCTTTGACTTCTATCATATATGTGATAATTCATATCAATCTTAGTGTTTTATTCTATTATTTTAGTGGAAACCGTAGAATTAATCATTATATATGTGAAATACCTTATTCTTTCTTATATTCATAACACGCTGAGAAAAAATATAGAATTATGAGATATCTTTTTTTCTGTATCTTCTTGACCCTTAGTATACCTCTTCAAGGTCAAAACAACGATTGTCAACAAGCGGAGGTTGTTTGTTCTTCGGAATCCTTCGATTTCAATCCATCTGGAAGTGGAACGAATGATCTAAATAATATCACTCAGGGATGTCTCCAAGAAGGAGAGCACAGCTCGGCTTGGTATTATTTTCAAATCAATGAATTCGCTCCTAATAATACCTCTATTGCATTTTTAATTATTCCAGAAAACGGCATTAATCAGGATTATGATTTTGCCCTATACGGCCCCGATGTGACATGTGATGATTTAGGGGCACCCATTCGATGTTCCTTTGCAGCTACATCACCTTCTACAGGTTTAGATATCATGGCTTTAGATTTTTCGGAAGGTTCTAATGGCGATGGATATGTAGCACCGATTATTGTCAATCCTGGACAAGGATACTTTTTATTGATTGATAATTACGGAGATGATGGGGTTGGTTTTCAAATGGAATGGGCAGGAAATGGAGCTGATTATCTGGATTGTAATGCCACACCTCCATGCTCCATCGACATAGAACTCAGCAATCAAGATATATGTACAGGTTCCGATTTCGTCGATTATGAGATCGAATTATCCGTTCCAGATACAGAATATACGGTTACATGGACCAGTTCGACTGGGCATGAAAGTTGGATTTCTGATCCAAACATATTGGACCCTATGATTCAGGTTCCAACGGATTTTACGGGAGATGCCACATTCAGCGTTGAAATCAGTTTTATAGAGATTAATTGTATTCAAAGCGAGAGTTTTACAACTACTGTATTTCCTTATCCAGTGATCGAGGGTATGGAGGACGAAACCATCTATTGTTCGAACGACAACATTACCATCGGCCCTTCCAATCTATTTGACCCAGATGCGGATTTTTCTTGGATTATTGATGGGCAATCCGGTCCTAATACGGTGCTTATTGAAACCAATTCCGCTGGCGAATACATTCTCGAAGTTGTAGAAAATAATTGTCCAAGTTATGATACACTTCAAGTGGAAAAAATTGGAGAACCGATTAGTGCATTAAGTTTATATGATTCGACAGATATCTGTTTGGGCATTGATCAAGGAGAAATTTTTGTAGAAGATGTTTCTGGCGGCACGGCTCCTTTTAATTTTGAATTGAACACCGGGCAGATTTCTAATGATTTCTTTTTCGACAATCTTCCAGGTGGAAATTATACGGTGACCGTCACGGACAAAGATGGTTGTTCTAATGAAGCCAGTATTGAAATAGCCGATTTCTTAGATACTCAAATTGATCTGGGTAATGACACGCTTATATTGTTAGGCGGATTCGTGGATATCGAGAATAATTTAAATTTGGAGGATACACAAGTCTTACAATCAGAATGGATTTATCTCAATGAATTCTACAGCAATAATACAAGAGGCGTAAATATTCAGCCGACAGAGGATGGGCTATTAAAATATATCCTTGTCGATAACAATGGATGTAGCTACGAGGATAGTATCAAAATTCGCATATTAGTTCAAGAGCAGATATATATTGCCAATAGCTTTACCCCTAACAACGACAATCAAAATGATTGGTTCTATATCCAAGGAGGACCTTCCGTTTCCCATGTTAATTATCTGGCTATTTACTCCAGATGGGGCGAGAAAGTGTTTGAATCTGAGAATACAGATATAAATGTTCCTGAATTAGGTTGGAACGGCACCCATCACGATAAGACATTGAATCCCGCTTCTTTTCAATACATTACAGAAGTGGAATTAATCAATGGGGAAACCTTCTTGCTTTCGGGAAGTATCGCTTTGATTCGTTAATCTTTATGCTCCTTTTTAAAGTTCATTTGGGTTATGGTAGGGCTTACGCCCAAAATCTGTAACAGAAACGTGTCCTTCGAGTTTCATTTTTCATACCACAGACATGCATGGTTAGACCTTTGACGCTTTTCGAGTAGGCTTACGCCCAAATAGAAATATTATCTTTTATGCCGCCATTGAAATCTTATCATTCGATGTTACTTTATGTTCCATTATATAAATGCACCGGCTCTCTGTTCTTAAATCTTTAGACCCGAATTATGCACTGCAACGTTACAAATACCTTTCGCCCCTTTCCTTTTTTAAAATAGTTTGACCTCGTATTAGATTTTCCAATGCATATTTCTGGTTAACCAGTAATTCTAGGCAACATTTTAAGTGCATCCCAATAAAAAAGGATTCCTGCCGAAACAGGAACCCTTTTAATAAGGTAGAGAGAAATTTGATCAATCAATAATCACAAATCGTTGGGTATATTTCTTACCATCCACTTCTAATACCAAAATGTAGGTACCATTGTTGAATGATCGAACATCCAAGGTTTGTGTATTTTTCTGATACAATTGATCGATATACTTTTGATGAACAAGCATTCCTAGATTATTGTAGATATACAATGCTCCGGATTGTTGATCAAAATTGCTAAAGTCAATGTTCAGAATATTTTTTGTCGGAACTGGATACACCGCTATAGAAGCCTCTGAGTCAGCTCTGGTATCAACATCTTCGATTAATGCCGCTCCCGAGATATTAACCGTATAATCTTCCACTTCACCTTCTGCAAAGGTTTCACAAGGTTCAGAATACGCATTGTATTGCATTGCAATACGCATATTTGTATTGCCAGGCAATGCGGACATTGGAACGGTAAAGTTTCCGTTGATCGCTGCGTTACTAAAGTCCTCAAATACCATTTCTCCTGGATCTGTATAATCGTTATTTTGATTATAATCAATCCAAATTCTCCAGTATTCATTATAACTATTACCCGTAAATCCTGGCACCAAATCAACGGTCGCAACATTACCTTGAGATAAATTAACGACCTGATCGGTGTAATCACCATATCCGTTATCATTGCCAGAGTTATTAACGAAATTATCAATAGAAACACTTTCGATATACTCGTATTGGGTACTTTGACCTGCGCTAGCACATAGTTCAGTCCCATCATCACATAATAAATCGCCGTTCACATCTTCGAATATTCGAACATCTCGGAAATAGGAATTTCCTTCTGCTGATTCATCGTCATCGGCAGTCATAACCAGATAGGTAAATGATCCCGTGAAATTATCACCTAAACTGATAACAAAAGTCTCCCAATCTCCTGATCCTGAATATACCGGATTATCGAACGTTCCTCCATATCCTTGATCACCATATACTACGATTCTATGATTTGGTGCCAATAATAAATTGTTATCAAAACTAATTTCGTGAATTTCACCCTGTACCGTTGATTTAAAATCAAATTGAAGAACGGAGTTCGCCGTAACATCATAATTAATCTCGACCGCTTTCCAAGCATTTCCAGTCATGAAGAGGGTTCTACCCGTATCTTGAATTTCGTATGTTCCAAGATCCTGACCTGGATCATATGATAAGATCGGATTTTCATTCCAATTGTAGATCGGACAATTATTACACAGATCACTTAAGGTTCCTCCGGAGCAATTACAGCTTTCATCGTAGGTTTCACCAACCGTACATTCATCACCATCATCACAAAGTGTACCGATTAGATTATCATCAAAATCAGGACAGACATCCTCTGTATTACACACGCCATCATTGTCATCATCGCCTACTGGTGTTCCGCCACTACATAGACAATCGGTGCCCCAAGTTTCGCCTTCTGTACAGGCATCTCCATCGTCACAGGCTGTTCCGATCAATAGGTCATCGAAACCCGGACATTGATCTTCTGCATCACAGACCGTGTCGCCATCTGCATCTTGGAAAATTCCACCTGAACAGTTACAATTATCATCATATGTTTCGCCTTCTGTACAAGCATCTCCATCATCACATGCGGTCCCGATCAAATTATCATCAAAATCTGGACATTGATCCTCAGCATTACAGACGCCATCATTATCATCGTCGCCTACAGGCGTTCCACCTAAACAATCACAATTTTCATCATAGGTTTCGCCTTCTGTACAGGCATCTCCATCATCACATGGATCACCTACCACACAATTGTTCAAAATATTAACGGTGTAATCTTCTACCTCTCCCCATTGGAAATTTCCGCAAGAAGGAGGAGCTTGATTATAGCGCATCGAAATTCTCATTCTTGTTGTTCCAGTACTGACCGTCGTCGGTATGTCAATCACATCATTGATGGTTGCATTCGATGATCCTGTGAAAACTGTTTCGTCCACATCATCGAAATCTCCATCCGAGTTATAATCGATCCATATGGCCCAATATTCGGTATAACTACCCGCAGGGAATCCTGGAACCAAAGTAATATTGTAGCTATTGTCCTTTGTTAAATCCGTTATTTGATCGGTAAAATCTGCATAACCATTATTATCTCCAGAGGTATTATCAATTGTATTTACGACGATCTGTTCAATGTATTCGTACTGCGTACTATTACCAGACGATTCGCAGTATACGGGATCATTACATTCATTATTTGGATCATCTGGACATTCATCTAATGGATCACAGATACCATCATTATCCGTATCTTCTTCAACACCACCAGAGCAATTACAATTATTGTCATATGTCTCTCCGACCGTACAATCGTTTCCATCATCACATGGAGTACCAATTAGGGCATCGTCCAGTCCTGGGCATTGATCTTCGGCATTACAAACGCCATCATTGTCATCATCACCAACAGGGATTCCGCCACCACATTGACAATCTGTGCCCCAAATCTCACCTGTCGTACAGGCATCTCCATCATCGCAGGCTGTTCCGATCAAGGCATCATCAAAATTCGGACATTGATCTTCTGTGTTACAGACACCATCATTGTCATCGTCACCAACTGGTGTCCCGCCGCCACATAGACAATCCGTACCCCAGATCTCACCTGTCGTACAGGCATCTCCATCGTCACAAGCTGTACCGATCAAAGCATCGTCAAAATTCGGACATTGATCCTCTGTATTACACACTCCGTCATTATCATCATCGCCCACAGGGATTCCACCGCCACATAAACAATCGGTGCCCCAGATTTCTCCCGTTGTACAAGCATCTCCATCGTCACAAGCTGTACCAATTAAGGCATCATCAAAATTCGGGCATTGATCTTCCGTATTACAAACACCGTCATTATCATCATCACCCACAGGGGTTCCACCGCCACATAAACAATCCGTACCCCAGATTTCACCTGTCGTACAAGCATCTCCGTCGTCACAAGCTGTGCCGATCAAGGCGTCATCAAAATTCGGACATTGATCCTCTGCATTACATACACCGTCATTATCATCATCACCTACAGGTGTTCCACCGCCACATAGACAATCCGTACCCCAGATCTCGCCCGTCGTACAAGCATCTCCATCGTCACAGGCAGTACCAATTAATGCATCGTCGAAATTTGGACATTGATCTTCCGTATTACAAACACCGTCATTATCATCATCACCTACAGGTGTTCCACCGCCACATAGACAATCGGTACCCCAGATTTCACCTGTCGTACAAGCATCTCCGTCTTCACAAGCTGTGCCGATCAAGGCGTCATCAAAATTCGGACATTGATCCTCTGCATTACATACACCATCGTTATCATCATCTGGCTCTGGTATGCCTCCACCACATAGACAATCCGTACCCCAGAATTCTCCCGTTGTACAAGCATCTCCATCATCACAAGCTGTTCCAATCAATGCATCATCAAAATTTGGACATTGATCTTCTGTATTACAAACACCGTCATTATCATCATCACCTACAGGTGTTCCACCGCCACATAAACAATCCGTACCCCAGATCTCGCCCGTCGTACAAGCATCTCCATCGTTACAGGCTGTTCCGATTAATGCATCATCGAAATTTGGACATTGATCTTCCGCATTA
>JAHDFB010000061.1:13504-17291 GCA_020628475.1 Saprospiraceae bacterium
ATTCTCCCGTTGTACAAGCATCTCCATCATCACAGGCTGTACCAATTAATGCATCATCAAAATTCGGACATTGGTCTTCCGTGTTACAAACACCGTCATTGTCGTCATCGCCTACAGGTGTTCCACCACCACATAGACAGTCTGTACCCCAAATCTCTCCCGTGGTGCAGGCATCGCCATCGTCGCAGGCTGTACCAATCAAGGCGTCATCAAAATTCGGACATTGATCTTCTGCATTACAGACACCGTCATTATCATCGTCGCCGACAGGAGTTCCGCCGCCACATAGACAATCGGTGCCCCAGATTTCACCCGTCGTACAGGCATCTCCATCGTCACAAGCTGTACCGATCAATGCATCATCGAAATTTGGGCATTGATCTTCATCGTTACAAATACCATCGTTATCATCATCTGGAAGAGGCGTCCCGCCTGAACAGGTACAATCCGTATCATAAATTTCACCTTCTGTACACGGATCTCCATCATCACAGGCCGTACCAATCAAGTAATCATCAAAATTAGCACAGATATCTACGGTGTCGCAAACTCCATCATCATCCATATCTAGGAAGAAGGTTTTCATCTTATCAAAAGCGTCATTACCTATTTCAATACCTATAAATCGTCCTGGCACATCATCCGCTGGTGGATGTATTCCGCCCCAAATACGGGACAATCCCGATTGATCTGCAGCATCGTGATAGGTCGCCCATTGTAACTCGATATCCATACTTGGTCCATCTTCAAAAACCAAGAATTCATCTTTTTCTGCCAAGAATGTTCCCATACCACCAGGGAAATAAGCATCTCCCGTCATTCGAGTCAAAAATTCAGCGGCTGCTCTCGAATAAGTGGAATGACCAGATACATATCCAGCAAATGGTGGCGTTACGAATGAAGGCCGCTGATAAGGAACCCAATCTTCTACTCGAATCCATCCAACTCCAGCTTCATCTGTATCCACATTATTAATGGCATCATGTCCTAACCAAGCCAGCACTTTTATTTTACCGACATGTTCATCGCCAGCACCTGCCAGCGAATCACCAGATTCTATGGTTTCAATTTGGCCAGATATCAAAGGTAATCCAGCAGGGTGATAATTACTGGCAGCTGGATCCGTTCGCTGTCCTAAATCTCCTGCTGCTCTTAAAGCGGCAATCGGTCGAATATAATCATACCAACCTTTGATTCCCCAGGCACTGACGGCAGCATCATGCATGGCACCACCCATTCCAAAGTATGATTTGACATACCACTCCGTTTCTGATAAAGTATCTCCTTGTCCCTCAAATTTGCGTTCGAACAAAGGATGATCGGTTACATAATTTAGAATAGTAAACCAGTGTCCTGGAGGTGTTTCGGAATCTGGTCCATCCGCCCAAAATTCTGCTAATACTCGTGCAAAATCTCCTCTCGGAACGACATTAGGATCGTACGCTGCTCCCGTTGAAGGATTCGTAGGATAACCATTGGCAGCCGTTCCACCATTTATTTGATCGTAATAACTCGAGTAAGAAGCAAAATTAGTCGGCAATGCCGCGGAATTCCCCATGACTCCTGGAGAAATATCCCACATTACATTATCCGATGGATCTAGATGTGAAGACCAGATTGCCACCATTGAAACACCCCAAATATAATCATCGGTCGAAGCACCGCCCTGAAGATCAGTATACGGAGGACTTCCTGGATCGTGATATACATTGTAATCAAATCCATCTCGATTATAAGTTGTCATATCGTTATCGTCCAGAGCAAAAGGAACAACGGCTCCCCATTCTGGACTTAAGAATTCTGGTGTGGCTCCAGGGATCACATTTCCACTTTGATCAATGAATAAATCCAATGTTAGCGGTTGCCATCGATTGTAATCCGTAATATCTGGATTCCCTGGATTATTTATGATTAAAGGATCATTAACCGGCTCGTAGTAATTATTTCCGTAATCATTTTGCTCATTAGCGCCGTCTTGTAGTCCAAAATTAATGATACAATCCGCTATGTAATTTCCTAGTTTAGCCGGATCTCCATCCGAATAATCCGTTGAATTCAACGAAATATCAAAGCCAAGTTGCTGCATTAAAAAATCGTAGCCTTCCTGTAATTTCGATGCGTCTGGAGAATTTTGAAAACGATGTGTTAATATTCGATAAGAGGCATAACTCAATGCTATCTCCGTCGATTCTTCATCTGGCAAATTAGAACTGAATCCATCAAAGCCACAACTAAAGTTTCCAAAGGTATTACCTAACATGTAGTGACATGCTGGTGAATTGAATGTTGCATATGCATCCCACATCGCCATGGAGGTATGAAATAAATTTCTGGCATGGACCGTAGGACGAGCGAAATCTTCTCGTATAGATGCTAATAACATCTCGTTCCATTTCCGAGCGATGTTTAAGGTAGAATCTACCGTAGGGAACGAAGGATCTTCTACACAGTTTGGATCTGGATTTGTCGGACAAGGATCACAGGCATCGGCAATTCCATCCAAATCGTAATCCGATGCACTCTGTACCAAATCACAATTGTCATTTAAAAATAGGCTATAACCTTCACAACGTCCTATGAATATATCTTGTAGACCATCATTGTTTAAATCGAAGAAACAAAAGTCATAGGCATTACCATCCCAATCATTTGCTCCTGGATAAGGATCAATGATCAATCCATTATCATTTTGTAAAATCGTAAACGTTCTATTTGAATTACATGGTGGTATGTCAACATCTACATCCGCCACTGCGAATTCCATGTCACCATCTACATCCAAATCCGCTGAATGCACGTTACCTCCAAAATTATTTAATCGTGAAGAAGCTATATTTGTCGAGATGTACACAATCTCTTCATCTGGAGTAATTACATCAGCGATCAATTGGTAATCCACCGCATCATCAACGATATAAGCATCTAATTTTCCGTCTTGGTTAATATCTTGTACATTAAACATGTATGATGTGCTTGTAGGACTAATTTTTTGCCATTCTGTGAAATTTCCAGTACCATCATTAAATAGTAAAAATAAACCGCTATCATTCCAAGGAGCTACAACATTCAATACGGAGGTTTTAATCACATCATTATCACCATCATTATCCATATCGTGAATTTCGACAGCCGTACCAAAAGCAGAATTTCTTAAATCGCCTAAACGCGCTTCTGATTCGTCCGTAAATACACCGGTTCCATCATTAATAAAAAGGTAATCCTTCGAAACACCATTCTGAGCATAATTTACGAAATATAAATCCTTGTAGGTATCACCATTCACATCTCCTTCCCAAACGGCACAAATTAACGTTGGGCCATCGTTCATGGTAGGGAAGCGAGCACTAGACTCATCGGCTAAACCTAACCAATCACCATTGGAATCTAGTCCAAGGTTTTTGTAGTAGATTGGCTGCTGATTGAATGTATTTGCCACCACAACATCCTGCCAACCATCGTCATCCAAATCTGCGATTAATAAATCTCTTGCGAAGGTTGGATTATTAATAAAACCAGGTGCAAATTCTGCGGTCTTATCGACTAATAAACCGCCTTCATTGATCAATAATAAATCTGACTTAGGTGGTTCTGTTGGTGAAGAAAAAGGTTCTTTACGTACAACGATGACATCTGTATATCCATCATTGTTTAAATCACCTTGAGCTATATCTTTCTCTTCATCATCTGAGTTTGCCACCGATGACAACTGCAAATTGGTGCCGGTTATATCTTGCCATTCCAGCCATTGTCCAAAGGCGTTGAACTGTACAGCAAGCATAAAAATTGC
>JAHDFB010000062.1 GCA_020628475.1 Saprospiraceae bacterium
TTTGAAACAATGATGATTGCCGTTAATTTGCTCGATGTGTCCTAACGTCAGGCCTGTCGGCCCGCGCTATTCGCAATTTCATCCCTTGCTTGGCTTTACTTGACTACTTTCATCGGTTTTTTATAAAGATTGATACATAAGGCTATCTAGAAGTGATTTGTTAGCGCTGCGGGAAGCAGTAAAACTGCTTTGCTACTATCGCTACTGCAAAAAAAATGCCTAGAAAGGGGATTTCTAGGCATGGACAATACTGTTTACTCACATTGATTGATATAAGAAAAATTCAATTGGTGTTGCGGGACTGATGAGTAAACATAAAAACAACTATTTTATCTGATCTATTTCAATCGAAAATCGGATTTCATTAATTTTCTAAGATCTCGTCGAGTAGAGGTAAGATTTTTATCCATGGTTTTGAGCATGGCATGCACACCTTCCTCCATACCTTGAGAAAGCAGGTAATCCAACTTTTCTTCTATAATATTGGTAGCCTTATCATCTTCCGGCATGAAATCTTTGAGTTCATAAGAGAGTTCTAGGAAGTTTCGAGTAATATGACCTAATACATATATCTCCAGTAACTCACGAGGAGGACAGCTGAGGCATTCTTCAGGAAGTTTTCTATTAATTTTCTCGAAAATACGGTCAAACTCAATCGGTAAAATGTCAAATATCCATCGACTCAAATTGCATTGTCCGGCAACTCTTCCTAATGCATCACGTGCAGTAACGCCTAGTTCTATGATGGAAAGACTTGGTCTTAAACGCTCTACAGCAGGATATCGGAATACATAGTACCAGCTTAGACCTTTCAACATACATTTTCGATCTGACTTTGGGGCCAACCACAAACCGACATTGATGAAGTAATTTTGAATTCTCTTGTATTCTTGTTGTCCAGAGGCTGAGGCAAGAAATCCTTGTGTCTTCGGGTTGGCATTACTGGCAGGTGCAGTATTCAAGGCTGTGATCGGTCTTCCGATTAAGTTTACATCAAACCAATGATGCCAGGTAGAGTCAACCACTACTCTTCCCACATCGGTTTTATAACCGTCGTAGGCTCCGATAGCTCCGAATGTTTTAGCATTCGCCGCTCTCTTATTGGTATCATTCACGTTGGTATGATCGGCCTGTACATGAGCATGTGCGATGACTTCCGGCCGGAAATTGTTGCCATTGTATTTAGGAAATTCCGCGGCTCCGTTGACCAAAGTTTCACTGATATTCACTTGATTCGATTCAATAACCTCTCCTTCATGCGGATGATCAGGTAGTACATCGATTACGCCCTCTTTCCCGCATAAAATAGGGTGAGGACTTTTGTGTTGTCGAAAGGGGTGCCAAGACCAAGAATAATAATATTTGGGTGAAATATTCATCGGAATATCATCCGATTCATCATCGAAGGTATAGACATTGTCATGACCTTTTAATAAGGTATCATGTCGATCGACACCGGTTGGACGAGGAGGTGATTTGATGATAGTACCGGCTGCATTACGAATATCGGTCCACATACGCATCTTTGAAGCTCTTGGGACACGGGCACATAAGCTGGCTCCGAGATCATCGTGATCTCCGGTTGCAAATAATCCACCTCCTTTGTCCATCCATTCGGTCAATAGAGATAATTCTTGATCATCGAGACGATCACTATCGTTGACATCGCCTCGCACACCAAATAGCCAAATTTGGTCGTAGTCGTATATATCAAAACGACGATTTGTTTTAATATCATTGGCATTGGTGGTAAATCGGAAATTTTCAAAGTTCGGCCCATAACGCTTGTAGGCAGGACTAGTTACTGGTCCAGCGGGTTTATTGGTGTCAATCTGTCGGTGTGCAAGGGTTAGTTGAAAATTAACAAAGTACTCACTTTGATCTAATAGTGTGTCAACAACGGCAGA
This sequence comes from Saprospiraceae bacterium, assembly GCA_020628475.1. Lineage (GTDB taxonomy): Bacteria > Bacteroidota > Bacteroidia > Chitinophagales > Saprospiraceae > JAHDFB01. The sequence goes on from JAHDFB010000062.1 coordinate 1,908, forward strand.
GAGCCCGAAATAATAGTTACTAAAGGAACCATTGAGAAAGGATCCAACATAACCATCTGTAACCATCAGAATTTTTTGAGGACAAGGACGTTTCCAAGGCAAGAAACGATCGAGCTGTGCATATTCTAAGTGGGTAGGACTAAGAAAGGCATTTTTTGAGTCATTCATAATTTGATTGTTTATAACATTTTTTGGATGGAGTAAAGTTAGGAGGACAGTAGTTCTGGGATCGAAGAAAGATCACCCTATTGAATAGGGGATTTTTCCCCATTTTGGAGAGATTTAACCCCACATTTGTTGTTTTTGGTTCTGAGATGATGAATAATCCTTAACTTCGGATGAATTATCAAAAAACTATAAAACAATGGAACCTTTAACAGCTATCGCCTTATTTGCTGCAGGCGTATTAATTGGGGGAGCAATCGCCTATTATTTTTGTCAAAACTCAAATCCCGTTCCTGAAGGGGAAATGAGAAATCGATTGATAACAAATTCCGAAGCACTTCGAGTTATTAACAATAAAATGAATGATAATTCTAATGATTCATACAGTGGACATATTCCTATGAATGTGCTACTACCTTACATTAAATTTTTGGAAAGAGAATCTATTACAGCGGTAGAGCAAGTAGCTGGAGTTGAATTCTATTTTACGAGAAGTGATGCTACGAGTAATGGATTGGGAGAACTTTCTTTTCTATTATATCCTACTTTCCTAAGCGGAAACGGCGACTATATTCCCTATGACCCAATCGCATCTAAAACAAATCTTGTCAAGTTGATTGATCTGAAGGCAACGATTCCAATTGGTAATGGAGACGCTTCAACAAGAAGTGCTGTAACTAATGAAGATAATCTAGTAGCACTAAACCGTGCCAACATGTCTCCACCTAGACAGCATACTTGGTAAAAAAGTTCAAATGGAAGTACTAAACTTTGCCTTGGATAGCCTAGTATTTTTAGAAATTGTTTGTGCTATCACTGCTACGATATGCTTAAGAAAGTATAAACATTCAGCTACGAAGTGGATTGTTGTTTATTTATGGACGGTTTGTATTATTGAATTATTACCGACCATCTCACCAGATCTAAAAGTAGAAAATGTGTTTTTGTATAACATGTTGGGAATTGTAGAATTTAGTACCTTATCCTATATATTTTACAAGGAAATAAACACTGCATTTTTCAAAAAAGTAGTGTTTACTTCTATCATGATATTCGCACTCATTTTGAGTTACAATATATGGGCGACCCATTTTCAAAAGAATGTATTTTATAATATAGCCTTTGGATGTTCAAGTTTGTTGATCAGTCTATATTGTTGTTTTTACTTTTACTATGTAGCTAGAACCGAGAAAATTTTACATCTGTACAGAACCTTATTGACCTGGATTTGCATCGGATTATTGGTATATCATCTTTGTAACTTACCCATCACCGTATTGAATAATTTATTGGATGTGATCGACCAAGATGTAAGTGTGCTCATTATATTAGCCATCTGTGGGTCGATCATGTATATTTGTTTTATTATAGGATTCTTATGGAGCAAAAAGAGGTACAACTACTCATTGTATTAGTCAGTGTGGCATTTTTTATCCTCTTAGTGTTTTTCATAGGATTGATAACATATTTAAGAGGGCGAAAAGCGCAATTCCTGCTAGAAAAAGAACGGGATCACCTACGATTTCAGGAGCAGTTATTGCTAACGGAGGCAGAGATCACTGAAGAAAATCTTAAAAATGTTAGCTGGGAATTACACGATAATATCGGACAATTATTGTCCATAGCTTCGATAGAAATGGGGATGTTGATGCAAGAAGAGTCGATCCAGACCAAAGATTTGACGGAGATTAAATCCCTGGTGAAGCAAAGTATCGAACAACTTCGATCTCTATCCAAAACATTGAATACGGATGTGATCCAAACGATGGGATTGATCGCTATGATCAATATTGAAGTAGAACGATTGAATCGCTTAAGGTTGATCGATGCGTCTTTTCATCATCCTGATACCCTGACTGTAGATAGCCAACATGAAGTGATTGTCTTTAGGATGATACAGGAATTTATCAATAACACCTTGAAACATGCGGAAGCCGAGCAATTGTTGATTCGTATTGAGGAAAAAGAGCATCGCTATTGTATCCAAGTTCGAGATACAGGAAAAGGATTTGATAAAGATGCGGTCAATGTTAGTTCGGGATTGATAAATTTTGAAAAAAGAGCTAACTTAATAGGAGGACAACTCACATTTAATTCAACACCGGGACAAGGAACGGAAATGATTTTATGGATAGGATGAAAACACAGGACAAACATATCGTTATCGTAGATGATCATTTATTGGTTTCTAATTCTTTAAAGCGATTGGTGGAAAGTTATGGACCGTATACGGTGGTCGCCCAGCTATCCAATGGTAAAGAACTGGTACAATATCTGGGCGATCAATCGGATATTCCTGGCTTAATTTTACTCGATGTCAAGATGCCCGTGATGGATGGTAAAGAAACCATCAAATGGTTGCATCAGCAGCATCCTGAAATTCCCGTTTTGGTTTTGTCCATGGATGATGACGAACGTACGATTATCAGTATGTTGAAATACGGGGCCAAAGGATATATTCTAAAGGATGTAGAACCTGAAGTATTTAAGAAAGCGATAGAAGATGTCATCCATGGCGGATTTTTCCACACCACAAAGACCAGTAATATCCTCATCAAAGAGCTGAGTGAAATTTCAAAGCCACAAACCAGTTTAACGGATCGAGAATTGGAATTCTTGAAGCTATGCTGCACAGAATATACCTACAAAGAAATTGCTTCCCAAATGTATCTCAGTCCGAAAACCATTGACGGCTATCGAGAAAATTTATTCAAGAAATTCGATGTTAAAAACCGCATAGGCCTCGTGATGTATGCACTTAGAAATGGGTATATTCGTATATAGTATTGTATTGCTTTCGATAGCGATCTATGGTGCCAATCGATCGATTTTCCAGAGGCTATCTTCTTGTTTTGTATACAATAATCGGTCGTGTAACCGATTATCTCTTCCTTGCCAAAATTCGATTTTATCTGGTACGATCTTATAACCACCCCAGAAATCCGGTTTGTCTAATATTGGTATTCCAGCGAATTTATTTTCCATGTCGTTTTTACGTCGATCTAGGAAATCACGATCCTTGATAATCGTACTTTGAGGAGAGGTCCAAGCACCGATTTGGCTTCCTCGCGGTCGTTTTTGGAAGTAGCTTTGTGCCTTTTCTGCTGAAAGTTTTACCGCTTCACCATTGATTCGGACTTGTCGCTCACTTTCTTTCCATAAAAAGAGTAAAGATACTTTTGGATTTTGGTCGATTTGCTTGGCTTTGTTGCTTTCGTAATTGGTGTAAAAGACAAAACCGCCTTCGTATATCTCCTTGAGTAATACAGTTCGAAGCTCGGGCTGACCCGTTGAATCGACAGTAGATAAAATCATGGCATTGGGCTCCTTGACATGATCATTGATGGCTTCTACCATCCATCGCTGAAAGAGCTCCACAGGATCATTTCCAACCTTTTCTTCGATCAATTCATCTTTGGTATAAGATTCTCTATGTGATTCAAAATTATTCATTCTGTATTCCTTTTTCTTATCAACTCTCAAACGGCAAAATTAGTTGCTATTCGAATACTAAAAGAATATTTCAGCTAGCATTGCTGTTTTAATATGAAGAATCTCTTTAATCAGTCTGAACTTCCAATAATATATTTATTCAGTGGGTCAATCATTTTCTTGAAAGTATTCGTAGGCATATCCTTCAATTTCTCCACTTATTTGACTGCCATCTTCGGTTTTTATAGAATACATTTCTTGAATGCCTCCAATGGATCCATTTCCATCGAGCTCTATAAGAATTGTGTAAAATGCGTCGGTTAAGACCTTATCGATGATTTGTTTCATAACCTTGTTTTGTGCTTCAGTGAGATTCAGAGAATGTATGAGTTGTCCAACCTGTGTTTCGGTAGTATCCTCTGTATATGTTTTTAAGAGATTTTCCTTTTCCATAAAAAAGGCTTGAACAAATTCTTCTGTATTCATATTTTTTAGTTGTCGACTATCTTCTAATAAACAGTAATTGAAATGCGAACGTATTATTAATAGATTCTATTCTGAAAAATAGGATCAAATCACTTTTACGGATCTCAAAAACTAAGCGCATAAAAAAAGCCCTCAGTTCAACTGAAGGCTTCTGAAGTATATTATAAAAATTTATTAAAGTTTGTTGATGGATTGAACTTCTTGACCAACTTGTACATAGTACATGCCTGCTTGAAGACCACTCAAATCAGCTGTCCAATAATTGTCGGAATATTGAATGGCAATCTGAAGTTCTTGCCCCATAGCATTGTACAGACGAGGTTGGATTTCGGAAGAAGCTTCGATTTGAATGCGATCAAAACTTGGATTCGGATAAATCTGGAAAGTCTTGTTTTCTAATTCCTTCGTATTCACAGTACCCGTGCAACCTGCTTGACGTACTTCCCAGTCGTAGAAATAATAGTAATAATTAACTGCTGTACCGCCTGCCGTATTTTTGGTAATACTGATCAGATTGTCAATCGTATATGGATACGATGCGCCATTACTATTTCTAAATAGATAGGCATCACTATACATGCCTAATTCGAAATCTTGTCCAATAGGAACAAATATATCTAGATCGATACGGTGCTCCCCTGCAGGAATTAATACCTTTCTACTTTGTAAAAGCGCTCCATTACTATCTAACAATACAATTTCTCGTTCTTGTTCTCTATCTGAATATACTTTGACAGAAGTGATAATCGCTTCCTCATAGGCATCAAAGATTAGTCCATGATGACCACCAGAGAAATTGTTTCCTCCTCCAATACTATTATCTACGGCACCTATTTTTTCATTATTGTAGCTGTCTCCTGTTCCAACTTGGATGAAATCTGCTTTGCTTTCATTGGTTTCGCCGATATTATTGGATGCATTTAACATGACCGTATAGTTGCCCGGTTCTGTATAGGTATGAGAAGGGTTCTCTTCGTCGGAGGTGTTACCATCACCAAAATCCCAAGAATAGCTATCCGGCTTAGGCCATGATTGATCGATAAATTGAACGGTTAGTTCTCCACAGCCTGAATATTCTTCCGCTCTAAAATTAACTACAGGTTTCGTATCGATCGATCCACACTGTTGGGCAGTATTCCAGATCGATTCCGGACTAGCCGTTCCGACTTCTTGAAGCGTCCGATCAGGACAAACCAAGACAACCGTTGGATAGCTGGTAATTCCATACATATTGGCTATATATGAATGATCTAATATCGGGTAATTCGTACCAGAAACCCAATCTCCTTGAGTAGAGCCGCCTGTTCCATTTAATTCTGACATTCCAGTATCAGGATCCGTTTCTACGAAAAATACCATCGACTCATCGGATCCATCCGGACCGTAGGTTTCCATATAATCGTGTAGACTTCCAGATTCATGATAGGACCAACAAGGTCCACACCAAGTAGCAGAGAAATCTATCACCACTGATTTTCCTTGGGCAAGAATGGAGTACAAATCGTATTCTACACCATTAATGTCTTCAGCGGTAAAATTAGGAGAAATGCTTCCATTTGGGATTTGAGCATGAAGCCATACAGTACTGCTCAAAAATAGGATCAGGAGTAGGTTTTTTAGTTTCATCATTGAGTTTTTGTCCGTTATAGAATCGTGTTTCATGGTATCAAGCATGGTTCTCTATTCAAAAAGAAGATACTTGATAATAGAAAGTTAATCAAAATCCTTGATATCTGTGGTTCAGAACGGATAAAGCTACTGTCCATTTGTCAATCAAGTGTATCGCGCGACGTGGAGTGAGAATATTTCGCGAAAGGGGTAGAAAAGGTAGCTATGTAGCGCAGCGAATAGCTATCCCGTCTTATCCGACACACGGATAAGAAAGGGATGAAACCTTGCATGACCCGACCGGATTTTTATGCTTTAGATAACATATTAAAAGGAGAAATGGAGTTGGAGAATAATCATCATCGGGGCGAATAGTATATTGAAAATCCGGATTCGCCCTCATAAAAAAAGCCTTACCGAACGCATTCGATAAGGCCTCACTATCATCTCTTTGAAGTGTATTATTCTTCGGAGTAACCCTGAACTAATAATGATACTTCGTTTCTTAGCACTTCTATAAAACCACGCTCAATACTAAAGTTTTTCACTCCACCATCAGCTAAAGTCAATTTAACTTTACCCTCAGATAATGAAGAAACAAGAGGCGCGTGACCATTTAGAACTTCAAATTGTCCATTGGTACCAGGTACGTTGACAGCATTTGCTTCTCCTTGGTAAACCTCTTTTTCAGGTGTTAAGACAACTATATTCATTTGAAATTTTTAAATTAATTAGGCAAATACGGTTACTTGTTATTACTCAGCAGCTTCTGCTAATAAACGTTCTCCTTTTTCGATTGCCTCGTCGATCGTTCCTACAAGGTTGAAAGCTGCTTCTGGATACTGATCTACCTCACCATCAAGAATCATGTTAAATCCTCGAATCGTTTCTTCGATCGGTACAAGTACTCCTTTCAAACCTGTAAACTGCTCAGCAACGTGGAAAGGTTGAGATAAGAAACGCTGTACACGTCTCGCTCTACTTACCACTAATTTATCTTCGTCAGAAAGTTCTTCAAGACCAAGAATCGCAATGATATCTTGAAGCTCATTCAATCGTTGAAGTATATTTTTAACACGCTCTGCTGTGTTGTAGTGCGCATCTCCGATAATCGCTGGATCAAGAATTCTTGATGTTGAATCAAGTGGATCCACCGCTGGATAAATACCTAGAGAAGCAATCTTTCTGTTCAATACCGTTGTAGCATCTAAGTGCGCGAAGGTAGTCGCCGGAGCTGGATCCGTTAAATCATCCGCCGGTACGTAAACTGCTTGTACTGAAGTAATCGATCCTCTTTTCGTCGATGTAATACGCTCTTGCATCAATCCCATTTCCGATGCCAATGTTGGCTGGTAACCTACGGCTGATGGCATACGTCCTAGAAGGGCAGATACCTCAGATCCCGCTTGTGTAAATCGGAAGATATTGTCGATAAAGAAAAGGATATCACGACCACCATTTGGATCGTTCAGGTCACCATCTCTGTAGTACTCAGCAATTGTCAATCCTGAAAGTGCTACTCGTGCACGTGCTCCAGGAGGCTCATTCATCTGTCCGAATACGAACGTCGCTTTAGAAGACTTTAATGTTTCAGTATCTACTTTAGATAGATCCCATCCACCTTCTTCCATAGAGTGCATGAAGTCATCACCGTAGTTGATGATACCTGCTTCCAACATCTCTCGCATCAAGTCATTTCCTTCTCTCGTTCTCTCACCAACACCCGCAAATACAGAGATACCATCGTATCCTTTTGCGATATTGTTAATCAATTCTTGAATCAATACGGTTTTACCTACACCGGCACCACCGAAAAGACCAATTTTTCCACCTTTTGAATATGGCTCGATCAAATCGATTACTTTAATTCCTGTAAAAAGAATTTCAGTCTCCGTAGATAGTTCCTCAAATTTTGGAGGCGTCGTATGGATTGATTTTTTCTTATCCGTTGTTGGATATGGCAGACCATCGATTGGCTCACCTACCACATTAAATAGACGACCTTTAATTTCTTCACCGATCGGCATGGTGATTTGTACACCTAGATCTTCTACTTGTGTACCTCTAGTTAATCCATCGGTAGCATCCATCGCGATAGCACGTACGCTATTTTCACCAAGGTGCTTTTGTGTCTCTAGTACTAGATCTGCTTGACCTTCTCTTTTGATCACTAATGCGTTCAAGATTTCTGGAAGGGTAGCTCCTTCGCCATCAAAACTTACATCAACAACCGGCCCAATGACCTGGCTGACTTTACCAAGATTTGCCATATTCTTTATATTGGTTTGAATCTCCAGTTGTCAAAGAACACAATTTATCTTTATTCATTTATTTAGTTCTATGATTCCCAGAGCAATTAACTTTGAAAATTTGCTGCAAAGATAGTTTTATAAATGACAAATTCCACACATATAAGCCTAAAATAATTGTGCTTTCCGAATATTTTGCCATTCGATAAGATTGTAATTTTTGCACGCATATATTTCACCATTTTTTAGCTATAAAATCTTCAAAATAGCTATTTGGCATAATTATATGCGGTTCTTGTGCGCTTGTGTCATCTAAAAAAAATTAGACATCATCCAAATACCAGTATTAAATCAGTATTTTGGGGCTCATGAAGTCGGATATTTCTTCTCCATTAGTCAGTATTTTAATGCCTGTTTACAACGCAGCCGACTATCTGCATGCTTGTTTGGAATCCATCGCAAAACAGAGTTGCACAGACTGGGAGTTAATCGCGGTAGACGATTTTTCTGAAGATACGAGTTTTGAGATACTGGAAACGATGGCGGGGCAATGGAAACAAGAAGGGAAGAAGTTGACGGTACTGCGCAATACACAAAAAGGCATTATTCCGGCACTTCGCTTGGCCTACGATCATGCCTGCGGTACGTTTATAAGCCGAATGGATGCCGATGATCTCATGCCGGAATCGAAATTGAAAGATTTACAAGAAGTAGTAGCCGCACAACCTGAAGCCTGCGTGACAGCTAAAGTGCGTTATTTTTCGGATGGACATTTGGCCAATGGATTTATCCGATATGCTGACTGGCTAAATAGCCTGATTGATCAGAAAAACCATTATCAAGCTATATATAAGGAATGTATTGTGCCTTCACCTTGTTGGATGATGCATCGCAAGACGCTTGAGTTGATAGGTGGACTGGTGACAGACCGCTATCCGGAAGATTACGATTTGTGCTTCCGTTTGTACGAACATCGAGTCCCTATCATTGGATTGCCGAAAATATTGCATTGGTGGCGCGATCATGGTACACGTGCGTCTAGAAATGATCCTAATTATGCCAATCAGCATTTCTTACAATTGAAATTGCATTATTTCAAAAAGCTGGAGACACGATCTGATCGTCCACTTATTCTTTGGGGTGCTGGGAAAACAGGGAAACTTTGGGCTAAGGCACTACGCCAAGAAGGAATGCCATTTCGATGGATGACGGGCAATGATAAGAAGATCGGCCACATCATATTGGATCAGATGGTGGAGAGTGAGGAGGCATTGTGGACACTAGAAAAGGCTCAGATCATATGCGCGATCAAGGAAAGGGCTTTTGCAGATAACCATGAAAAGATGTTGCGTCACTTGGAGGCTAAAAATGATATTTATTATATGTATTAGGGCGAGTCCTGATGGCATATGCATGTCCATCAGGAACGGAGTATTACGCGTTTCGCCAGTCGGCTCATCACGCCCGTGGTGCGTGACAGGCGCTCCATGTTCCTCTCGCGTTTATTCGAGATCTGATGTATAATAGCGCTGAATGGCAGCTGGGATACCCGCTTCTACCATCATTGATTCGAAAGATTGACACAGTTCTCCTACATTGTTGAAGGGTGCGTCCATGTTGAATATATCATTGATGAAATGGAAATCATCCATATTAAGTAGCATGCCACTTAAAGAATTTACTTTTGGTACTCGTTTTATCCATGATAGTCTTTTTTGTTGAGGAAGTAAGCCGGAGGATACTTTACCCGATGCATATTCCATGATTTTCAATGGATTGATTTTATCTTTTTGACATTCCTTGACAAATACTTTACTAAGAGTGTTTAATTGATCGTCGCTGAGTTTATTTGATTCTAATAGTAATATTATATCCAGTAGATCTTTGCTTCTAGGACGTACGATACTTTGATGCAATTTCCAAGCGATTTGAGTGGCAATGGGAATCGTTGCAGGAATGATAAATGGTTGACCTTCTAAGGGAATATACTGAAGAGGTACAGGTTTTTCTTCCAAGGGCAAATTCCAACTAATATCAAAATCTAAAACGTCGAGTTCCATGGACTGTACGATGCAAGATAAATCAGTATTGGTGGTGGGGAAATCATCATTCATGGCATAATCAATATATCTCCAGAATTTATTTTCTTGGAAACTTTTATACTGAATGCCATCGTCAAGCTCTGTTTCCGTAACCTCGATCATCCATTCTGAAAAAAGATCATTCGCTAGATTGGTGTCATCGATGAATTCGCTATAGATATAATCAAGGTCTACCACATTACGGAGTCTCGGATTATCTAGATATTGCCGAGTGAGTAGGCTGCCTTTCAGAATGAATTTATTGTCTTTATCTACGGTTCTCCGCAGAAAACCTTCAAAAGCCAATAACTTTAAATATTGTTCGTCGGTAAATTCAGGAATGTCACTCCAACCCTTGTCGGTAGATTTATTGGAATCAAAGACACAATATTCATACTCTTCTTTCAATATATTGAAGGAATTTCTTATCAGTGTGTTTTTGACCTGATCTACTTCATTCATAAAAGAAAACTCCCTACCAAACCCTCGTATCGTGATAAATCGACTAGTGCGTTGATCTTTTAGAGCATTCTGACTGATATGTGCTTTATGATATTGTAAGCATGCTTTGAGTCTTTCGATTTTCTTGACACGTACCTTACCATGCCATTCAAAATATTGACCGTGAAAATAAGGGAATTCTTCTTTTGCTCGGTGCCTAAATGCCAAAGGAACTTCTACTTTAGTACGCACCGCTTCGAAAGTATCCACAGTGAATTTTGACTCTAAAATGGCGATTTCTTGATGAATTTGACCAGGAGCTAATGCATCAAAGCTTTTGCTTATCATCGGTTGTTGCTGCTGTTGACCAGCCGGCAGCTCAATTAAAATAGGTTTTGCATGGATACTGGAACAAAATGACTTGAAGGCATCGATCTGGGATTTGTCTATGGGTTTGGTGGTGATGTGTACTTCGTACATGTTGTTTGTTTTTCCCGATTTAATAGACAAATCCCAGTATGTTTCGAATCATTATTTCTTTTACTAATTCGCCTGAAAATCAATGAAGGCTTCATTGACTGTTCCAGACATACCCATAACGGTATCTTTGAAAGTAAGCTTCCATAGACCAGTGATATTTTTGCTTTTAATATCTGTGATCTGAGCAGAGGTTAACATAGAACTATCAAAGATTGGGTATCCTTTTCGCCAAGCTTCCCCACAGATGGTGGTTGTAAATGCATCAGGATCTAGAATAAATCGAATATTTTCCTCATCAGCACAGGCGTTATCCCAGAAGAGATAATTTGTTCCATCAGGACTTCTTAGAGAAATATCTAAATCAGAAACTCTAGGATGCGTGATATCGATATAAATGGCAAATTCTGCTACAGTCGATCCCGTGATCGATGGAAAGTCAAACTCGATTTCAACCATTCCATCATCTGGAATAGCTGTTCCGTTTCCTGCTACAATTCTCAAATCTGTATTTGTATTGAAATCACAACTATGATCTTCGACGGTTAGGTCACCGCCAGCTCCGATGGTTAATTGTTCTGTCATAACATCGCCTTCAGATTTGGCTGTTACGGCATTGCTTAAAGTACCAGATAATTTTAGTGTAGTATTCGCCGCGAAAACAGTATCCATGGTATTGGTGACATCCACTTCATGATAATCGATACATTCTTCTAAGAAGGTGACATCAAATGAAAATGGATCGCTTGACCATCTACTGTCCCATTCGATATAATAAACCTTACTATCTTCTACCACCATGTCTGCTACTCGCGAGGCATAATTACTCTGCCCTTCTCCCATAGAACAGGCATCATCACTGCTGGCTTCTAGTGTCAGACTGCCACAACCTCCGCTATGGATTTTAAGGTTGGTATCTTCTCCATATCCACAACTCTGAATCGTTAATCGACCATCTGCTACGGGTACAAAAACAAACCAGTTAGCACTTCTTCCTGCTGTTGTCGCTCCATTTCCAGAACTCGGCCCCGTTGCATGATATGTTCCAGTTCCTGCTATTGGGAAGGCTTCCTGACAGGTTCTATTACCATAACAATTTTCTGCTAAATTCGGGTAGACCGTAGTACTATCAATATAGCTAGTATTGTCATCGTCCGTGATAATTACTTTAACACCACCATCTTGTTTCAAAAAGCCTGTTCCACCATTATCCGCTACGTAGCTCGTTCCATAGGCAATATTCGAGGCCGTGATATCTCCAGAAATAGAATAAGTTGCCCCCAGTCCCATTCCATTTGGATTGACTATAAATGTAAAAGCATCATCCAATGAATCTGGAGTACCTTGTGAAATACATGAATCTAATTCTGCATTGATATTCATCGTATAACCCATTCCTGGTATTGTCAATTCCCACAATCCACGCCCGTAGGTTCCAGCATATAACTTATCATTCACGATTTCAAGCTCTTGTACATCGGCATTGGGGAGTCCGGTATCCATCAAAGTCCAAGAAGTTGGAGAACTATCATCTTTGAAGTAGACCCCTTTTGATAAGGATACATAGATTCCATTATTTGCCGTTCCATCGAATACGACACTTCTCGATCCAATATTAGGTAAATTGTGTCGGATGGAAGCCCAGGTGGTTCCTCCATCTTGACTTTCTATAAATCGATTGGAGCCGTTGATGGCCAATATGATGTGGTCGGCATTGGTTGGATGTATGTTGATGTAGTTGATGGTATTTCCCAAACCACCTAAATTTACTGTTTCCCAAGTAGCTCCTCCATCCGATGTCTTTCTCAAGTTCGAACCATAGGCCACATAGATGATATTACTATTAGACGGAGCAATACGTATCTCATCCATATTACCTAATCCGGAAAAATTGGAGATGGTTGTCCAAGAACCTCCCGCATTAGTAGACTTATAAAGTTGTAATTTACCTTGGTAGATAACATTGGATAAGTTTGGATCTCTTTCCAGTGGTGTTACCCACTCTCCATTCGCTCCACCTTGAGTTTGAGAAATACTTCCAAGTGATTGCCCCGCGTTATTGGATTTTCTCAAAGCACCAAATTGAATCGATCCAATGACAACATCGTCATCATTGTTTAAAATGCAAGGTTCCATACCGTCTGCACCCATAAAGTCATACCAAACGCCACTGACTAATACCCCGGTACCATTGTCTTGGGAACCACCAGCCACACGACCTACTTCTGTAGTCGAAGCGCTAATTCTATAAAACTGTCGTATTCCTAGCCCAGTAGTCTTGTCAACAAAGCTTGAAGCTCCATCGGAAGAAATAAAAATTCCTCCATCTGAGGCAACATATATTTTTGAACCATGATAGATCAATTGATCGATATCTGCATGTACAAAAGGTAGGGGATTCGATAACACCCAATGCGTGGTTTGTGTCCAGTTTACGCCTGAATCGGTTGATTTGAAGGTCATAATTCCGGCAACATGTACTTCCGTTTTATCGGCAGGATTGACGATAATATCCATATCTCTCGGAGCTTGACCACCTTTCTCATTGAGACTATATCCCATGATATTGTTATTTCCTGCAGCATCACTGGATTGGGTCGTCCAATTGGCACCGCCATCTACGGATAGATATAAAGCACCAAATCCTCCGCTATCTTCTTGTAAAACATAAATATATTCTGGATCATTGGCCGTCACGGCAAACATGATGGTCCTAGAAGTATTCCATGGTCCTGATACGGCACTCCAAGTGACTCCATTGTCATTGGATTGATACATCGCACCATTTCTACCAGCTGTATAAACGATGTTACTATTGCCTGGTTTGAAATCTAGATCATAAAATTGTCGATTGGATTGAACCAATGCATTTGTCCAAGTATTTCCGTTGTCGGTGGTTCTGTAAACACGACCATTGCTGGAAGATGCAAGAATGATATCGCTGTTATTTGGATCTTGAATGATCGAATAGATAGTTCCTGAAGGACCAGATAGTTTGGTAAAGCTTCCTCCACCATCTAAGGACCGCCAAATGCCGCTTCCTCCTATAAAGTAGTGATCCGCATTGGCATCACTGATCATCGCACTTTGCAAGGACATCGTGGATTCATCATCAAATAGAGGAATCCAATTGGTACCTTCATCAATACTTTTCCAAACACCTCCACCCAATGAGGTGACCACGAGGTGCATGTCGTCGTTTGGATCGATGGCAATGTTGGATAGTCGACCGATATGCGAACTCCAGGTGGATGTATTGGTGGCGCTGATAGGACCTTTTTCAACCCAGGTCATCATGGATTTCGTATTGGAGCTATTTTTACTCTTGAATTTTTCGAATTCTTCAATAGAGTGTTCTTCGGTCAGTACGAAACCATTGTCATCAAGTGTTTGCTCCGCTTGATATTTCCAACGAAGAAATTGCTTATAACCAGTCCCTTTACCTCTTCCTTGAACGTCAAAAAACTGTTCTGCTTTCTCGACTTTTTCTTCGAAACTGAGATTGTTTTCATAAAGAAATTCCAATTGTCTTTGTCCCCAGGTAATGGTAGAAAAAAAGCATAAGCAAAGCATGATGATGGTGCGGGAAATAAGCGTTCGCATTATAAAGATATTTATGTTGTTTACCACTCAAATGTGCAGAAAGTTATATGGCACATCCTTAGGCGACTAAAGATATGATATCTTATCATATGAATCCAGTTTTTTTGATGATATATATGTGCATTAATTCAAATATGTAAATTTGCTACCAATTTGTAAACATTTATGAGATTCAATCTGTACTACTGCTAAATACTTCAACGCTTTGATGAAACCAATTTTTAAATACATTTCATATCTGTTCTTCTTAGCAATCTTGGCGACAGGTACTATGACCATATTGAACCCAAAATTTGAGTTCAATTTCGAGGACTTTTTCCCTCAAAATGATCCAGATTTAGATTATTTCCAGTCTTTCGTGAGCGAGTTTGACTACGATGATAATTTCTATCTGATCGGACTAGAAAACAATGAAGGCATCTTCGACGAGTTGTATTTACGAAAGGTTGATTCCTTGACCAAAGCCTTAAAATCCATCGAGAATGTCGATCAAGTTATATCGATAACCTCGATGGCCCGTAAAAACACCTCTAGGAATCATCCCGGTTCCAGCTCTTTGCGG
>JAHDFB010000010.1 GCA_020628475.1 Saprospiraceae bacterium
TCATGAAGCATTTAACAATCCATGGACACGAGTATATCTAGCTTATAAAAATCAGAATTGTGTATTTTATTTGCAAGCAGAAGGCAACACATTTAAACATGACAGAATCCTTATTAATGAAGAAATGAAGGTAATACTCATTTCAACGATCGATGAGCAACTTTACTATGATGAAAAACATATTATAACTGGAGAAAATAATACTTACTCGCTCTCTCCTTCCAAAAAGGATTACATCGAACTTTATACCAGCTTAAAAGAATTATAACATCAAGAAAACTTAAGATAGTTTTTTATTCGTAAATGGGAGTGGCCTACTAAATTTCATTATTTAGTGGGCCTTTTTTCTAGAATGATTTTGGCCTTATTTTACATTTTGCAATATAAATGCTAAATTTACTTATCGAGTTTGGGGCCCTCCTTTTTAATATTTGTTTGCATATGAAATATTATTTGCTACCATTACTATGTTTACTAGGCTCGATCGCTCCTTTCAATCTAACTAGTCAAACCAAATCACAACAATCAAATCTAGACGAGTCCTGTTCAAGGATGGCTAAATCATCGGTTCAGCAATTGGCGAACTTAGTCATTGGGGATTTATATAGTTTAGAATTTTACCATAATGGTGATATTGGTAATACGCAGGACTTTTTTGATCCTCAAGATGTTGAGAAATCTTACATGGAAAATGGTTTGCTATATTTCACTCCACTCAAAGAACGAATATCTTTCATTCATCCAGGATATAAATGTGATCAAAAAATAATCAACAATCACGAGTTCAATATCAAAAATATCACACAAGCAAATTCTGGATTTGTACCATTAACCCTTGTTGATGGAGATTCTCCGACTACTTTGGTTGAAACGGTTTTACTGGGAGATGTCTGTCTCGATGTAGAAAATGCAGTTGCTCCAGGTGGAACAGCAGCTTACGGACAGTTTTTTGATGGACAAAGCACAGTAGGTATAGAAACAGGTGTAATCCTTGCAACAGGGAGTATCTTTACCGCTACTGGGCCAAATAATGCTGCTGGTAGTAGTAGTTCAGTTGGTACTGCTGGCTTTGATCAAGACCTTTCTGATTTAAATGGAGCAACCAGTTTAAATGATGTAGCAATACTAGAATTTGACTTTGTTCCTGATCAAGATTCTATTTCATTTGACTACGTTTTTGCCTCAGAAGAATACTGTGATTTCGTGGGAAGTGCCTTTAATGATGTTTTTGGATTTTTCCTAAGCGGACCTGGAATAAATGGCCCCTATAGTAATAATGCAGAAAATATAGCTCTTATTCCTGGTACTACTACACCAGTTTCTATCAATAATGTGAATTACACAACCAATGGTGAATTCTATAATACCAATGTAATTTATGAAGGTGTAGGCGGCGGATGCACTCAAGCAGAAATTGATGAACCAGACTTATATCAAAAAGACATCGAATACGATGGTTTTACTACAATACTTCAAGCAAAAGCTGCCGTTATTCCTTGTGAAACATACCATATTAAACTCGCCATCGCAGATGTTGGAGATGGAGCTTGGGACTCCGCTGTTTTCTTGGGTAAAAATTCATTTGTATCCGGAGATGCCGGAGTAGAAGTTACAACCGAAATAGGATATACTGATCCTGTTGATGAAGCCGCTGTTGAAGGCTGCTCTGGGGCCTATATCGCCTTTTGGAAAAATCTCTTTTTAGACGAGGTTGTGGTTTATTTAAACATAGATAATTCGAGTACCGCTACAGAAGGGGTAGATTATGCAGAATTACCGGACAGTTTCGTTTTAAATATAGGGCTAAACCGAGATACGCTTTGGTTGGATATTTTCGAAGATCTTCTTGAAGAAGGGATCGAAACCATCGATATTTCTCTTGGTGGTTTATGTGCATGTGCTGATCCAAATGTGACAATTAATCTAAAAGATCCGGATCCTTTATCCATCACACCTCTAGAAGATCAGGGATTTTGTGATCCTCAAAATGCAATATTCACCGCAGATGTGACAGGTGGTAATGAGCCTTACACCTATGAATGGAGTAATGGAAGCATGGCAAATACAACATCTGTATTTGTAGATAATTCAGGGTTTTACTACGTCACGGTATCCGATGATTGTACCCAAATTGCCTATGATACCGTATTCGTAGAAATATATCCTAATTATGAATTTTCAGAAGTAGTGGAAATATGTGAAGGTGAATTTTATTTCGTTGGAGGCGCGAACCAATCACTTCCAGGTGTCTATCAAGATAATTTCCCTACCATTCACGATTGTGACAGTATACGTAATACGCAATTGATTGTTAAACCTAAGGCATATTATGATACCTTGATTTATTCTTGTGCCAATGAACCGGTCGTCATTGGTGGCCAAACGATTAATTTTCCGGGTGTGAGCGATGTCGTATTATCTGGACTAGCTGCAAATGGATGTGATAGTATAATAACTGTAGAAGTACAATGGTTAACTCCAGTATCATCTATTGCCGATCCGGACACCTTAAATTGTCTAACGGACTCTGTTCAACTATTAACCATCGTACCAAATGTAGGTCAAGGATTTGAGTTTATCTGGGAAGGTCCGAATGATTTCACTTCAAACGAAGAACACCCTTGGGTCACGGATCCTGGCGTTTATTCTCTGACTGTAACACAAACCGTAAACGGTGTTTTCTGTGAATCATTCTTTCCATTTTCAAATGAAGTACCTATTGATACGCTGGCTCCAGATATAGAACCATTAGCAGATATTACGATTTCTTGTGGATTGACAGAAATAGAAATCGATCCAAATATTCTTAATCAAGACGAAATCGTGTCTGCGGACTTTTTATGGACTGGACCAAACGCATTTATGAGCGAAAACGAAATCATTACGGTCAGCGATTCAGGAAGTTATGAATTATTGGTTACCAATATTTCAAGTGGTTGTACTGAAATGATATCAGTACATGTAAGTATCGATAATGTTGAACCTGAAATAACCAGTAGTGGAGGATTCTTAGGCTGTAATGCTGATTCTATCCAAATATTTTCGGATGTCAATCTCATCAACGGAAACTTCGCCTGGACGGGACCGAATGGCTATTCTGCTTCCGATCAAAATCCTTATGTTTATGAAAGTGGAACCTATTATGTAGCCTATCAAATTACGCCTGATTGTATCGCTTTTGATACAGTAGAAGTAGGTGTTGATAATACCGTTCCTGAGATTTCTGCTATCGGAGACACCATCATTTGTAATCAAGGAGATGGAACATTAATTGCCAGTTCATCCACCATTGGGGTAACTTATCTTTGGACAGGACCGAACGGATTCCAATCGGAACAGGCACAAATATCCGTGCTAGATGAAGGCGAATATACCGTCATAATCACCGGAACCAATGGCTGTGAAAGCCAAGAAACTGTTCAACTGACATTACTAGATATTATACCAGAAATTTCCGTTTTCGATGATAAGATCGATTGTGGTGAATTGGGCGTGAACCTCATGTCAGAAACATCTGGAAATGACTTAAGCTTTACATGGGAGGGGCCAAATGGCTTTATGTCTATGGAAGAATCTCCTCTAGTGAATGAACCTGGTGCATATACCCTATTTGTAAGTAATGCAGAAGGCTGTACGAATTCCGCCAGCTTAACTATTGAAGCAGATACTTTGATTCCGGAAGTTTCTGTCAATGCTTCCACGATTAATTGTTATAACTTAACACCGACCATTGATGTCTTTGATGTGGTGGAAGATTTGGATTATAGCTGGGAAGGGCCGAATAGTTTTACTGGAAATACAGAAGATGTTGAGGTAAATACTCCAGGTACATATACGCTTACCATAACCAGTGCAGCCAATGGTTGCCAAAATGAATATTCGATACCAATATCCATTGATACCATTCATCCAATATTTTCATCATTCGGAGACACCCTAGATTGTAATGCAGGGACGGCATTATTAAGTTCGGATGTATCTGGGAGTGAATTTGACATACGATGGTATGATGAAGATAATAACCTCGTCGGACTGAATGCCATAGAAACCGTTGGCTCAGAAGGTGTCTATACCATAATTGTTCAAAATGAAAACAACGGTTGCGAAACGTCTCAAGCTGTCGAAATTTTCAAGAATGAAGATGTGCCAGATTTGTCCGCAGCGGGTGATACGATCAATTGTCTAGCGACTAGTTTTTCGATAAGTTCTAGTTCAAACACAGCTGGAGTTAGCTACGCTTGGGAAGGACCAAATAGTTTTGTTTCTGATTTAAATACGGTCGAAGTAACGGATCCTGGGACTTACAATATTACCATTACTGCTCCAAATGGTTGTATAGCCATTGAATCTGTAGAAGTAATATTAGACAATGCAGAACCAGTCGTCATCTTGGAAAATGACGAATTAAACTGCTATAATCCAGCACTTGATTTAAGCATAAATGCTACTGGTGATGGAAACATCTATCAATGGGAAGGTCCTAACGGATTTGAAAGTAATGAAGAATCTCCGTCTATTCTTGAAGAAGGAATGTACTCCGTGACCGTAACATCTTCGAATGGTTGTTCTCAAATGGCATCCCTTTCTATAAGCCAAGATTTTACTGAACCTTCGATTGACCTTGGTTCGAGTAATGATTTAGATTGTAATTTCGAAGAATCGCTGATCTCTTTAATTACTACTGCCCCAGATGGTAGTACATTTAACTGGACTGGGCCGAATGCATATACTTCTGATCAACAAAATATTACCATTTCAGAACCGGGAACCTATGAAATCGTTATTACGGGTGTTAATGGATGTGAAAATACGGATCAAATCACGATTTCTCAAGATATCGAACCTATCGCATTGAGTACAAATGATGATTTTATTGATTGTTACAACGACGTAAAACAGCTGGATATCAATTATTCTAGCAATGATATATTTGAAATCAATTGGACGGGACCTAATAATTTCAATTCTGTACAACTTAACCCACTCGTGGAAGAAGGTGGCACCTACATCGTGGAAGTAACGGGAAATAATGGTTGTACTTCGACCGCATCCATAGAAATTGAAAGCAGAATATACTATCCTGAAGCAGATTTGATTGGGGATGATTTGTCCTGTACGAATGAAGTCGTAGAATTATCTACTGATTTAAATTCAAATGACTTCAATTACGTCTGGGATGATAGTAATGATGTAAACATTTCGAATACTGAAATTGCTCAAGTAACAGATGCAGGTTACTATTTTATTACGATCACCGATCCATATAATGGATGTTCCTATATAGATTCGATTGAAGTCCTACAACTTCCTGATTTGATCAGTTATGATTATAATATTGATAATCCTAATTGTATGATCAACTTTGGTACCATTAGTATTTCAAATATTCAAGGAGGAACAGGGCCATTTAGCTACTCCATAGATGGAGGAAACAATTTTAGTCAAAACACCATATTTGATCAATTGGATGGAGGAACGTACGAAATAGTTATTCAAGATGCTAATGGATGTGAATTAGAGAATAGTGTTGAAATTATTGCACTTGAACAATTTGAGATTAGTGCTCAAGATCAATATGTATTAGTTCTTGGAAATACGGAACAATTTGAAGTCATGACTTCTATTCCAGAAGATGAAATTGATTCTATATATTGGACACCAGCAGATAACCTAAGCTGTTCAGATTGTTTAAACCCGATCGTAACCGCCATTACCGATCAAGTATATACGGTAACACTGATCGACAAAAATGGCTGTGAACTAGTCACAACAATCAATCTCCGTGTAGCTGAGAATCCAATATATGTTCCTAATGTCTTTACACCAAATGGAGATGGGCAAAATGATTACTTCAGCATTTTTGGAAACTTCAATACAATTGAAAGAATCAATACCTTCCAGATCTATGATCGATGGGGAAATAATGTGTTCAGAACAGATGATGTTGACCCTAAAGTCGAAGAAATTAAGTGGGATGGAACATTCTCTAATCGCGCTGTAAAACAAGATGTATTTGCCTATTATATCAAATACACATCAATCGATGGTACCGAAAAAGTATTGATCGGAGATGTTTCCGTGATGAAATAAAACAAAAAAGGTTTCTTTAAATTAAGAAGCCTTTTTTGTTGTTCGTAATCATTTATCAACAATGTTAATCGTCGATTGACGTTTTCTATTGATATGCAACTGTGTAACATCTGGCCGGGAGTAATGGCCCACTGGGTCAAAATTATGTCGTTCTTTTCGCACCAAATTATAATCTAAATCTTTGATATACAGTCCCTCCTCTCCTATTTGAGGCTCTAACACCCATTCTCCTTTAGGATCAGAAATACAGCTAGCACCATTGGCCATCATCTCCGAAGCCGTATTAACCAAGGTCTCATAATGTAAAATATTCTTTGGGATATCATCTTTTCTCATCAGGCCTGAAACCGAAATTACATATGAACGTGACTCTTTAGCAATAAATCGTGTTATATCTAGGGTATTGTGATCTCCGCCGGGCCAAATTGCCACATGTAAATCTTCTCCCATACCATATAAAGCCGCTCTTGGTAAAGGCATCCAATTTTCCCAACAGTTCAACGCTCCTAAGGTAAATGACTTAATTGGAAAAACTCGTAAACCATGTCCATCCCCAGGAGACCAAGACAACCGTTCTTCGTATGTCGGCATAAGTTTTCGATGCACATTCAAAATTTTTCCTGTATCGTCGATATACACTAAAGAACAATACACACTATGGCCTCCACGGTCTGCAGCTTTTTCAATAGTTCCAAGCACAAGTCTAATTTGACTTTGGGCGCAAGCCCTACAAATATCATCCAAGTCCCCTGCTCCAATATCAACTGCTTCACGCAAATACAAAGCATGCATTTCTTTTTGAAAAGATGATTCAAATTTAGCTCCATCCGTGCGTTCAATCCAGAATGGATATCCTGGTAATAAAGCTTCTCCAAATGTCACCAAATCACAATTTTCCTTTCCAGCCTGTTGTATATATTGTATTATTTTATCGATTGTTTTACTTTTATCCAACCAGATAGGAGCTATTTGAGCCAAACCTACGCGCAATAAATCCTTATTCATTTTATTTCTTTTATTTATGAAGGTAACAGATAATTCAAAAAATGCTCTACCCAAGACACAGAATGTTTTGTCTTATCCCATTCAAAAGTATACAAAAAGGAATGATGAAGAAATAATAGATACCATAGAAGATCACATCTGTCATGAAGGGGTTTTAGAATTTCGGGTAAAAAAGCAACATGATATTCAATACACCAGTATTGCTATTACGATGCGGACAAAAGGGAATGATCTGAATCTTGCTCTTGGATTTTTGTATACCGAAGGGATTATTGAATCTTATGAAGATGTACATAAGCATCAATTCCGATCAGAGGATATTCTTGCGATCGAACTTAAAAACCATGTCCATTTTGATCTCAAAAGTGCTACAAGAAATATATTTACATCTTCCAGCTGCGGTATCTGTTCGAAAGCGAATAAATCGGCTCTTCAATATGATAGTCCGTATTTACCTTGGACATCCAAAGTGACCTTTAATGCTCAGATCATTTATGGTATCGCCCAAGTATTTTACCATTCAGAATCAATCTTTACAAAAACAGGAGGCAATCATGCCGCTGCCTTAATACGTCAAGACGGTCAATTGATTGATCTCGTTGAAGACGTCGGACGGCATAATGCGCTGGATAAACTTATCGGGCAAGCCCTGCAAAAATCTTCGCTTCCTTGGGCAGATAAGGCCATTGTACTGAGTGGTCGTATTAGTTTTGAATTGGTGCAAAAAGCAACGATGACCGGAATACCTTTGATTATTGCCCTTGGAGCTCCTTCTAGTTTAGCTATTGAAGAGGCTTACGCCCAAAATATATGTCTTATAGGTTTTGCTAAAGATCAATCATTTAATGTATATTCATCCTTTGAAAGAATCCAATAAAAATGTCGAAAAACAATACGCACAGAGCGCCCCAATCTAGCCAAGAAACGAAGGTATCCGCACCGAAGAAAAAGGCCGTTGGACTCGAGGCTGTTCAAAAATCAATACAACAAATGGGCCGGTATATGGATATGCCCAAAGCGCTAAAGGCTTCTTTAAAGATGAACCAAAAAGGTGGATTTGACTGTCCTGGTTGTGCATGGCCTGACCCGGAAGATGAGCGTTCCAGTATTGGTGAATATTGTGAAAATGGTATCAAGGCATTGGTGGAAGAGGCCACCAAGAATCGAGCAAACCCTTCTTTTTTCGAGAAACATTCCGTTCAAGACTTGGCTGCGCTTTCGGATTTTGAATTAGGTAAGAGTGGACGAATTACGCATCCTATGTATTTGGCAAAAGGAGCTAGTCATTATCGACCAATAGAATGGAAGCAGGCTTATGCCTTAATTAATCAACATCTAAAATCCTGCGACTCGCCAGATGAGGCTGTTTTCTACACTTCGGGTCGAACAAGTAACGAGGCGGCTTTTTTGTATGGTGCGTTTGTTAGAGCATTTGGGACAAACAATCTGCCAGATTGCTCCAATATGTGTCATGAATCCAGCGGATCGGCCCTTTCAAATACAGTAGGTATAGGAAAAGGATCGGTAAAATTGGAAGATTTACATCAAGCAGATTTGATTATTATTTTAGGGCAAAACCCCGGCACAAATCATCCTCGTATGTTGAATGCCCTAGAAAAAAATAAAATGAATGGTGGTAAAATTGTGGTCGTTAATCCCTTAAAAGAAGCAGGTTTAATGCATTACACCAATCCTCAAAAGCCATTTAAAATTTTGAGTGGAGGCGTTTCATTGGCGGATGAATATGTTCAGGTCAAGGTTAATGGAGATATGGGATTTTTGAAAGCGATCCTGTATAAATTGCATCAGCTCGAAAAGAAAGGAGAAGATATCTATGATAAGGATTTTATAAAAGAATATACAGAAGGATTTGAAGCCTACTCCGATCAAATCGGCCAAATCGATTATGAGAAATGCTTGATCGAATCTGGCATCACCGATGAACAGATAGATCGTGTCGTTCATCTCATTCAACAAAATAAAAAAATCATCGCATGTTGGGCAATGGGATTGACCCAACATAAAAATGGAGTCGCAACCATACAAGAAGTCGTTAATTTATTGTTACTCAAAGGAAGCATTGGAAAACCAGGTGCAGGAACCTGTCCAGTCAGAGGACACAGCAATGTACAAGGTGATCGTACAATGGGGATATGGGAAAAAATGCCAGAAGCTTATCACCAGCGACTGTCTAAAGCATTCAATATAGACTCTCCAAGACACCATGGTTACGATACGGTAGAATCCATAAAAGCAATGTACGAAAACAAAGTAAAGGTCTTTTTTGCTATGGGCGGAAACTTTCTATCTGCTGCACCTGATACCGATATTACGGCACAAGGACTACAAAATTGTGATTTAACTGTACATGTATCCACGAAACCGAATCGTTCTCATCTGGTACATGGAAGTGAAGCACTAATCCTTCCGTGTAGAGGAAGAACGGAGATTGATGAGCAAAAAAGTGGTTATCAATTTGTAAGCGTCGAAAATAGTATGGGACAGGTTCATAGTTCCAAAGGAGTATTACCTCCAATATCAGAACATCTTAAAAGTGAAATCAACATCGTATGCGAAATGGCCGACGAGGTATTGGGAACATCGGATATGGATTGGCTACAATTTGGGGATGATTATGATAAGATCCGTGATAAAATAGAAGAAGTGATTCCTGGATTTGATCAATACAATCAAAGAATAAGAACGGACACTGGATTCTATCTTCCTAACCCTGCACGTGATCGATCTTTCACCAAAACAGGTAAAGCTAAGTTTACGGTGAATGCATTGACCGATAATCAATTAGAAAGTCATCAATATACTTTAATGACTTTAAGATCGCACGATCAGTATAATACAACTATTTATGGATTGGATGATCGATATCGCGGCATTAAAAATGGTCGTAAAATCATATTCATGAATATGTCAGATATGCAAAAACAGGGTTTAGGTGAACTAGATTTGGTACATGTACACAGTTATTTCCAAGGCGAAAAACGATCGATTTACTCCTTCAAAGTCGTACCATATGATATTCCTTCGGGATGTTTAGCCGCGTATTTTCCAGAAGCGAATCCTTTGGTTGCCATCAACAATGTAGCAGATATTAGCAATACACCTGCCAGTAAGCGAATTATTGTAGAAATTGAAAAAATCTAATTAATGATGTTCTCTTGGGTTGTCAAATAATCGATCCTCATTTTCAGAACGAGGCGTCAGGCATTTATAATCGCGTTCAACAGCAATTTTATATGATTGACCAGCGGTCTCATTTTCTTGATAAATACCTTCGTCTGATGAATGATGAAATGCGCTATAATTCGATGCAGAAATTTGAACTTTCAGGGTATTGTGATCCAGAAGTATGCTCATTTCTGACAAGTCCTCTGTCAATTCGATGCCATAGCTCAAAACACCGCCCGGTAATTGACAGGAAGCAAAACATGAACCAGTATTTTGGATATCATCCATATCATCCATGGATAATCGTAAACGGACACTATTGTTGAGAATTCTTAGCTTCATTAACTCTATTTGACATAAATATATAAATTTGCTGTTATGAAAGAACAACGGTCATTTATAATATTATTTCTGTGTTTATTATTCCTATCACTTCTTAATTTCTCTTGCAAGGAGGAAAAGAAAACACCTAAAAAGGACCCCGTTTTGGAATATATCGGAGGTGACTATTACCAAGACTTAATCCGCACCCCGGTAAAGCCAGATGGTACCATTGATACCGCCAATATGGCCAAGATCAAGTTCACACAAGATCTCCATAATTTTGGTACATTAAAGCAGGGTGAAAAACGTGAACATAGTTTCGAATTTACAAATAATGGTTCCTTAGATTTAATTGTGATTGATGTTAAATCTTCTTGTGGTTGTACGGTCGCGTCTTACAGTGAAGAGCCAATTGCTCCAGGTCAAACTGGACAGATCAATATTAACTACGATTCTACAGATAGAATCGGCGTTCAGGAGAAAAAAGTGATTGTTCGTACAAATAGCTTCC
Organism: Saprospiraceae bacterium; assembly: GCA_020628475.1. Classification (GTDB taxonomy): domain Bacteria; phylum Bacteroidota; class Bacteroidia; order Chitinophagales; family Saprospiraceae; genus JAHDFB01. The sequence goes on from JAHDFB010000010.1 coordinate 11,117, forward strand.
CGAATCAGACGGAATTAACTATTATTGCCGATATAATTAAATAATAAAATATGCTAAACTCAATGATATTTTTACAAGCTGCTCCAGGTGGAGAAATTAGTCAATTCATCTTTATTGGAGCAATAATCGCGGTATTCTATCTTTTCATCATGAGACCTCAAATGAAAAAACAAAAGGAACAACGTGATTTCTCTTCTAGCATCAAAAAAGGTGATGAAGTCGTAACCGCATCTGGTATTGTAGGCAGGATCAATAAAATCGAAGGTCAATATATGATTATTGAATCTAACAAAACTTTTATTAAAGTTCTAAGCTCCTCAGTGTCAAAAGAAATGACGGATAGCATTAAAGCTAAACCAGAAGAAAAAAAGAAAGGTTTATTTGGAATTTAATCTTCTAAATGCGGAGAAATAAAAAAAGGCTTCATGTAAACATGAAGCCTTAAACTTTGATATAACACCCTTAATTGAGAACGTTTTCCCAACAACGTATTACAAATATATATAATATGTAAAGTATTATACAAGTAATAAATACATAATTTTTATAATTTTATTTTCACATATACATCTCCTTGATTATTAGCGATAAATACATTTATAAAAATCAGCCACAACATAGCTATCCCAGCATTCCTCAGGCAGAAACGATTTAATAGCTCGTTTACATTCTTTAATAGTAAGATATACTCCTTACTAATCTAGAAAATCAGATAGATCAACGCATCACTTTATATTCATAATGTATATCCGTATCGGATAAATATGATATTAATGAGAAATCTAGTACTGTTGCTTCTGATAGTAAACCTTTGGTCTACTAATAACTTCGCTCAAGGTGAATCGCTTTTCGATGATAGCTATTTACATGAAATACACTTCACGGCTGTAGATACGAATCTTATCGATGGACAGAAGATCTATCAATTAGTTAATATGACTTTTGATGGTATACAAATAGACAGCATTGGTTTTAAGGATAAAGGCAACATCTCTAGTGGTGTCCCCAACAAGAAACTACCCCTGAAGATCAAAACAAATAAATACATCAGCGGTCATGAATATGATGGTATCAAAGAATTTACGCTGCATAATAATTACCAAGATCCATCTATGATGCGAGAAAAATTGAGCTACGATATATGTCGTGATCTTGGTTTACATGCTTTGAGAACGGCCTTCACCAAAGTTTACATAAACAATGAATACTGGGGTTTATATACCATAGTAGAAGGTAAAGATGAATATTATAAGCTGCAATTTGGAGATCGGGATGCAGATGCCATAGAATCGCTTGATTTCGGAACGATGTGCTATTTAAGTGAGAATCCAAGTGATTATGATTATGACATCAGTGGACTCCCCTACTATATTTTGGAAAACGGTCATTCGGAATCTGCATTTGAAAAATTTGCAGAGATGATTGATGTAGCCAATAACACATCCATAGATGAATACATGGACATAGTCCCTGCATTGATCAATTTAGATGATTTCATTCGTTATCAAGCCGCGAATGTATATATGATGAATTTTGATTCTTATATCGGTTTCAATGGCAATCAAATATACATGCATGACAGTCTTACGAATCAATGGCAAATAATACCTTGGGATTTTAATGCTTCATTAAATCTTTGGGATAATGGCAATGGAACAGAGTATGCATCCGAATATCCTCTATTTCCAAATAGAATTACAGAAGGATGTATTGCCAGCAAACTAAATGACATTGCCTATCTCAAGGATCAATATTTAGAGACGATGTGTCGTCTATCGAAAGAACTGGCAGAACCTGAAGATATGATAGAGCGAATTGATGCCTATAAAAGCCAAATTCAACAAGCAGTCTACGATGATTGGAGAAAAGTGTATTCTAACGAAGAATTTGATCTTACCACTGAGTTTGGCACCTTTTCCATAGATGGAAATTCATTCGAAGGTTTAAAAACCTTCTTTGATCAACGTGCACAGAAAATCAATCAAGAAGTGGAGAGTGAGAACTATTTATGTACTCCTTCGAATAGTACAAGCATAGAAGACGGCACTTCTGCTATTCTTTATTATCCAAATCCTGTACAAAATTATCTGTACTCCACTCAAGACGCGTTGAAGACCATTACGATTTTTGATGCACAAGGAAGAAGATTAAAACAAATACAATCCCCTACCTTCCCAATTTACCTAGGCGATTTAGGAAGTGGTATCTATTTCTTAATTACTGGAAAAAACAACAGGGAATATCATTCTAAATTGATCATTCAAAGAGATTAAAATAATTGAATCAGAATATCCCGATGTATACTGCAATTAATGGCCAGTACCAATTGTTTTGAAACTAACAATACGCACGGCTGCACCCCACATTTGAAAGCCAAAGTCATCGTCTAAATAAACAATTCTACATTCGATGATAGCATCTTCTTCTTGAAATTGAACGGGCATCATTTGAGGTCTTAATTGCTCCCCCTGATCACTTATAATAGACCAAAAACCACCTTCTATCTCCTGATATTTAGCTCTTCCTCGCACTTTTACACTCATCTTGATCTATTTTGTCGTAACATTTTTTCAATCGTCTGATTCAAACTTTTAATAAGGTCATTCTGGGTCTTAAGCGTATCTCTTAATTGATCAATTTCGCAGTGCAACGCATTTCTAATATTCTTCGGGGAGGACATAAAATGACTGATTTTCATCTTTATACTCCAAATTTCGACTACATCGTTTATGGGAACTTCTCTTGGAGGATAATAGTCATTATCAGAATGTAATAATAAGGTACCATTAATATCAATTCTGTTTTCCAATCGTTTAACCACAATATCATCTCTAGTAATTAAGACATATACATGGTTATTCTTAAGAGAATGTCTCCACGATTCCTTTTCCGTAAAAGAACAAATTACGCGCTCTCCTTCATACAGCGTTGGCTCCATACTATCACCACTAACATCAAAGGATCGAAAAGTCCCCGATTGAAAATAAGGATCTGGCAATGAAAATGTCGGAAGCTCTCCAATAAATTCAGGATTAGTCAACTGTCCCCCGTAACCTGCCTGAGCTGCATAAGGTACGTGCACAATTCTTTCCTCGTTGTGCTTATCTGCCACCACGACTAAAACATCTTTGTTCGTTGCTTCATCATCACATTGAAAGGGTGCACCATGGCCAATGAATAAATAAGAAGGGCAAATGTTATATTTCTCAACTGCTTTACGAGCCAGTTCAATGGTAACATTTCTTCTACCTTTAAGAATTTCGCTCAGACTTTGTGGTAAGTAATCCAGGCTGATGGCGAACTGCCTACTGGAACGGACAAGCCCCTTAGAAATGACTTCATTGTGGCATGTAATAAAACGTTGTGTGACAATATCTTGCATGATAGTAGTTTCTTGATTGAGTAAAACAACGGATACCCATTAGCTATTACAAATATATAAAATATTTAATATGTTAGCAAAATGCTGTCATCAAAAAAGTTATATTTTTCACACACAGCATAAACCACTAATAAACAGTCAACTACAATTTAAGAAACTGATATTAATCTTGTAAAAGAAGAGTATTTTTTATATTAAAGAAAAATAGATGTATAAAAAATCACCTTTTAAATAGAATCTACTCTTCTTTAGCCGGATCGATAATCCCCGTTTTTTCTCCAAAATAATGGACAAAACGCTGCATTTCATTGGCCAGATCTCCATTATTCGTAGCCTTATAATAGGAATCCGTAATTCCTTTTAAGGTTTGAAAAACAAATCTATCCATTTCGGTGATTTGAAAATCTTTCGTCCAAAGGTCAATTTTAAAAGTTTCTAGATGATCTCGGTCAAATAAAGATAACATAAATGCCTTACAATCAACTTTTCCATCAGGCGCATCATCCGCTTCCCAAGTTATTTTATCAGGAGTATTATTGGCATCTAAGCCAACTTTAACGATGATTTCTTTTTCTTGCATCACTACTAAATTTTGCGCAAAATTATAGCTTTATTTGGCTATATACGTTTTATTCAATGATAATCGTATAATATTCTATGGAAGACCCACCCCATATTCCAATCCCCCCATCAATATTTGAGGCTGCTCTTGAGTACGAGGAGAATGGACCTTGATTTCCTTGAGCAAATTCTAATGTATTCCAGAAATCGAAGTGCACTCGATCAATCAATTGCCATTGAAGAACTGCGGTATCACCTACTTCAAATAATCCTGCTAAATTAGGATCGAAATCCTCCTGATCTCTAGGGAATGGCTTATTCACAGGAAATCCAAAGGTGCTGCCATCGAAGGCTGGATCATCTGTCACACTGCGAAAATCTGATAAAAATGGACCTCCGTCTATTCCAACTTTCAAGCGATAATAGTTTTCTCCGGCAGGATCAGATATATAGGAAAACATCTGACGGTAATTATCCAGTTGTACTTCACCGATTTGGTCCATCAACTGAATAGAATCAATACTCACAAAGTTCGGAATGGTTGTTTTCGCCGTTAAGGTTTTCCCTTCGAAATTCACCGTTAATTGGTATTCTTTCCCAATTTCCCCTGGCATTTGTTGTAATATATCCGCATAAAAACAAATGTCAAAACCTTCCAGAATGGTATCAATACCTAATGTTTCCTTGACCAATTCTTCTAATACTGGATCCAGATCATCCGTACAAATTTCAGCGAGTGTAATTTCACTTTCTCCATCGGATACTTTAACCGTTGCTCCACCAAGAAATTGTTGTGGCGTAATGACTGTATCCTGTTGAAATAAGGGATAAGTCTTTGATATGGTAACCAAAGATGGTGTTGCTTGTTCGCCAGCTTGTATATATCCTTCCACCACAATTTGAGGCGGTTCATTGGCAAATTCAGGAAAAAACGATTCCTGACAAGAAACAAAGACTAAACAAGTAATTATTATTAAATAGCGCATCATTATTTTCTTTTTTGTTTCCATTTGTAGTTATAACTAATACTAGGAATTAATGGAAAAATAGTCACCTGAAAAGCATCCAATCGAGGAGCAAAAGGTGGTGCATCTTCATCGTTTTCATAAAATGTAAAGAATGGATTTTTTCTGTTGTATAAATTATAAACACCAAAAGTCCATGTACCAGAAAAGTCTTTCTCCACATCTGGATTTCGGGTATAGGTAAAAGAAATATCCGCCCGATGATAATCCGGAAGTCGAGCACTATTTCTAGGGCCGTAAAAAAGATTTAGATTATTCTCTATGTTGTACAAACCAGACAAAGGCGTATACGATTGGCCGGTACCATAGATAAATACAGCACTCGCTTCCCATCTTTTTGAAATTTGGTAATTCATAACCACAGACAAATCATGTGGCCTATCGTATACTGCTGGATACCAACGTCCGTTTTCTATATCCGTAAAAGATCGTTCAGATCTAGACAAGGTATAACCGATCCATCCATTAAACCGGCCCCTGGATTTCTTTAAAAAGAACTCTGCTCCATAAGCCCTTCCTTTCCCAGAAATAAATTTCAATTCTTCATCTGCTCCTACTTCGGTAACAGCCGCTTCCGAATAGTCCAACTGATTTTGAAGATCTTTATAGTATATTTCAATAGAAGCTTCAATCGAATTATCCAAGAAATTTCTGAAGTACCCAACAGCATATTGGAGACCGATTTGAGGTTTAACCCGCTCTGAACTAGGAGACCAGACATCTGTGGGCAAGGTAGAGGATGAGTTACTGACTAGATGGATATACTGGTTTGTTCTGGTTATACCCAATTTAACAGATTGGCTTTCGCCAAAAGAGTATTTAGCAGAAAATCTAGGTTCAAATCCTGTGTAGGTAATCACGGGTTCATTTCTTCCATAATATTGACTGGTGTCTATCGTACTCTGATAAGGGCCTAACTGGGTAAACGCAGATAATCGAACGCCATAATCTACACTAAATCGATCTGAAATCTTCCATTCATTTTTGGCATATATAGCATTTTCTAACGCGTATTTAGGGTTTTGTCCTAATTCAAATTCTATATTACCATCGGAAGCAGAAGCAGTACTCGGGGTGAGTATGTGGTAGGTATTATGTACACCAAATTTTACGAGATGCTTTGTATTCGGGAAGTAGTCAAAATCTACGTTAAGACTGTAATCATTTACGCCGCTAAACAATTGGAATCTAAATGCGTCCTGTCCTCCTTGAAACTCAAATTGATAATCATTATAGAGGGCTGTAACATTCATAAACAACTTATTATTGAATAAATAATTCCACCGCAGCGTAGCCGTACTATTTCCATATGGTAAATCAAAAGCAAATTCTCTTGAAGGTTGACTAAAGTTCAATACATCTCGTCCAAAATATCCACTTAGAAAAAGTCTATTCTTCTTGTTTATTTTCCAATTCAATTTGGTATTTAAATCATAAAAATAATAGTTGGTCCCTTCAAAATTCCCACCCTCCAAATAAGGCTGTAGAAGATCCAATATATAGGTTCTTCTACCGCTGGCAATAAATGATATTTTCTCTTTCCAAATAGGCCCCTGAACGGTTAATCGAGATGAAATAAGTCCGATACCTCCTTCTGCCTCAAAATACTTATTATTTCCTTCCTTCATTTGAACATCAACCACTGAAGAAAGTCTACCTCCATAATTGGCAGGCATTCCTCCTTTAATCAATGTAGTATTCTTGATGGCATCTGCATTAAAAACCGAAAAGAATCCCAATAAATGACCGCTATTGTAAACCAACGCTTCATCCAACAATACCAAATTTTGATCCGGGCCTCCTCCACGTACATAAAATCCCGAGTTCCCTTCTCCACTAGACATAACACCTGGAAGTAGTTGGATAACTTTCAATACATCCACCTCCCCCATCAAGGCAGGTAACTTCTTAATTTGTTCAACGGGAAGTTCTAAAGTACCCATTTGAGTTGATTCCACATTTTGTTTGGCTTCGTCTTTCTTGGCTGACACCACCACTTCTTCCATAAAAACACCATTGCTTAACTCAACGTCAAACGTGATATCTTCATCTAAGTTGATTTCAAATACTTGAGTTTTAAATCCGATATAGGAATAGGCAATTTGGTAGGTACCAGCGTCCAGGGATAAAGAATAAAATCCATAGGTATTGGTGATACCACCATTGGACGGATTTTCTGAGTCAAAAACTCCAGCACCAATTAAAGTTTCTCCATTATTGGCATCCTTCACATAACCCGAAATGGTGAATTTTTGAGCCATGCTAAAGGTAGAAAAAAGAAAGATGCTGAAGCTTAGTATATACTTTTTGATAGCGTACAATTTTAATCTTTCTTAGAAACGTATAAATCAACAAAAGGATTAAATGAAATAGCTCTTTTTGACACTCGTAATCTTCTAAAAGATGAACCACGACAAAAGCTCGATTAAACTTTTCTAGGTTTCATGGAATAACCGTAATTCTTGAGGCTATGAATGAGTCCTTTCGCGCCGGATAAATGTCCCGCACCTACGATAAAAAAAGTTTCTTGTTCTTCGCTGATGCGAACGATATTAGACAACATGATTTCATTGCGCCTGTACAATAGAATTTCACGAATTCCAGCCAATGATTTTTTGGATTTGGCATAAAGCTGGTGAATATCTTGAGTCTTATATAGCTCCAACATCTGTTGAGACTTCTTCCTAAATTTAGAAACATTTTTCAAGGCTTGTTTGAGAGCTCTCATTTGATAGCTCAATGGAATATTATACAGCGTCTCCAAGTGATCCGACAAGGTCTCGACGGAATCTCTTGCCTTTCCTTTAGCGGTCGCATAATTCCAAAATTCAAGATCCATAGAAGAATTCATGGCACTAGACTCCGTATTAATAGCTATTTGAGTCATATAATTCAGGAGAAAAAGTGGCAATACTTGCTTGAATTGATCCAATGAAAGATTAAAAGATTTCTGCAATATCTGTTCAAATTTCTCGTATTTTTTTTCGCTCAACAAGTTCAAAAGAGAAACGTGATTCGGTAATTTCATGTGTTTTCCCATTTCAAACTGCGATTTATGATCTAATGGAATTTCAGTGGCAATACAAGAACAACGATCGATAGCCGCATGGATACGCTCTAAATTATCAAAGGCTAAATTAGCGGGAACATGCATGGACCCGAAAAGATAGCCTTTGAAATGATTTTTATATTGAATTTCCCAGAGCAGGGAATTCTTTTTAGCCATTAACTTCGTCTTGTTCATAATCAAAAGGAAGTACTTTGGATTTCTTCACTTTTGATAAAGTCATTAATGTCTTTATTCGCTCTATTTCTTCAATTTGCGATAATCTTTTAAAGAGTAATTGCTCATACGTTGCAATATCTTTACAAACGATTTTCATGATAAAATCAGCATCACCTGTGATAATATAGCATTCCGTTATCTCAGGAATCTCTTTTATTTTACCGATAAATTGCTCCAGCGCCTGATCTTTTTGCCACGCCAAATTAACTTGAACATAGGTGTTAACTTTCAATCCTAAAGCGTCTGGATCTACTTTTGCATGATAACTGGTAATAACTCCAGTTTGTTCTAATTTTTTCACGCGCTCTAAAGTTGGTGCAGGTGACAATCCAATCTTCTTAGATAGATCCAAATTCGTTATTTTACTATTCGTTTGGAGTTGCTCCAAAATTTTTAGATCAATTCTGTCTAATTTCATATTGTTATTATTATTCTTAACGCAAAGAAATGCAAATTTGAAATTATATTTGCTATTTAGCCGATATAATTAATATAAATTTTACAAATCCCTTTATTTAAACATCAAAATAGTTGAATTCTGCTATATTGACTCCATATAGCATAAAATAGTCTTTCCAACATACATTGGAAAGACTATTGTGTTTTAAAGAAACATTTATTCTGTTATGGGAATACACCTAATTGCATGTAATCCGATGCAATTTTATTCAAAGCACTTAAGAAAGCTGCCTCTCTCAAAGTACTAAGCTTCTTCTTGCGCTTTTTAATGTCTCTAATTTCTTTATAAGCAGTGATCATGGTTTCTTCTAAACCAGACCGAACCAAATCCACCTCATCGGCACCTCGTACGATCATTGATTTATCTCTATTCGAAACTTTTTTACCGGTTGTTTTTTCAATAACATCCATGATATTAGCATAGGTATTCTGATCAAACCTCTTCTCCAATCGTCCGAAACGCATGTGAGATAAGTTTTTCAACCATTCAAAGTAAGAAACCGTTACCCCACCTGCATTTAAAAACATATCAGGTACAACGATTATTCCTTTCGCCGTTAACATATCTTCCGCTACATCTGTAACCGGTCCATTTGCCGCTTCGCCTATGATCTTCGCCTTCACTAGATCCGCATTGTCAGCAGTAATTTGACTCTCTAAGGCAGCAGGAATTAAAATATCACATTCCAAAGCAACCCAATCCTCGCGAACTTCAAGTGTTTCTGTTCCTGGGAATCCTAAAATCGATCCAGTCTGTTTTCTAAATTTAATCAGTTTTTCAACATCGATTCCATCTTTAGAATAAATGGTCCCTTCCATTTCGGAAATTCCGACAATCTTAGCACCACCTTCTTTCTGACAAATTGTTCCTGTATATGATCCTACATTACCCAATCCTTGAATAACGATTGTTTTATCTTTCATACCTGCGGTCAACCCGATAGCCGCCATATCATCTTCGTACGATAATAGTTCTCGAAGTCCATAGTATACACCGCGTCCAGTAGCTTCTGTACGTCCTGCAATACCACCATGATTTACTGGTTTACCAGTTACACAAGCTAATCCATCGATATCTCCATTTTTAAGCTGATTGTAGGTATCTAGAATCCATGCCATTTCTCTAGGACCTGTTCCATAATCTGGAGCCGGTACATCAACACCAGGTCCGATAAAATTCTTACGAATCAACTCTGTCGTATATCGTCGAGTAATTTTCTCTAATTGATCTTCTGAATATTTTCGTGGACTCACTTTGACACCACCTTTTGCACCTCCAAATGGTACATCAACAATGGCACATTTATAGGTCATCAAAGATGCCAATGCCATTACCTCTTCTTGATTGACCAAGTGTGAAAAACGAATCCCTCCTTTCGTCGGAAGACGGTGATGTGAATGCTGCACACGATATGCTTCCACAACTTCATAAGAATTTCCCATTTTCACTGGAAATCTCATTTGATAAACGGCATTACACTCTCTTATTTGTGCTAGTAATCCAGCTGGTAATCCCGAATGTTTAGCTGCTCTATCAAAGTTTGCTAATACACTTTCATAGAATCTTGCTTGCTTATGACTCATGCTTAATTTGATTTTCTAATTTTGATAATCTCCGTTCTAGGAGAAATAGAAATAGAAAGATACCAATCAATATGGCAGCCAAAACCAAAACGGTGGTTTTCATCTTTCCTTCGTTCGGCAGTAATGAATCTTGAGCAGCTAGGGAAACACAGCCCAAGGTGATGATAATCAGAGTTAAATTAAATTTTTTCACTGTATAATTCGTTAACTGTAAACTAAAATGATTTGTGATTCATTTTACATTTCCCAATTATGGGGTAAACCTGAGACTATTTTTACTTTTGTACAAACATTTTAAAGCTTATTTTCAATCCGATTATTAAAAATGACAAATTAATTAATCCATCATTTTTAAGAACCATTTCTCGCGTACTCTTTTTAGTCTCAAAATGATCTGAGCTATCCAAACACCAAGCAGCGTAAAGCCTATTATAGCTGGATAAAACACCATACGCATAGTATGATCCATATCCTCACCTCCCAAAGCTGGATTACCTCCATTTCCTGGATGTAATGAATCCGTTATTCTTGGAATTACAAAGATCAAAGGAACAATGGTGAAAAATGCAAAAATGCTGTAAGTAGAACTCAATCTCGCTTTCTTATCAATATCTTCGATACTCGAGCGCAAAATCCAATATGCTAAATAAATCATCATCGAAATAGCAGACATATTTAGTTTCACATCGGATGTCCAATAAGCACCCCAAGTATCTTTGGCCCATAAGGATCCTGTTATCAAGCCTAAAATCCCCATCAAAATACCTGCATAGATTAGTGATGAAGCCTTATGATCATCATCCAGCTTCTTTTTTACCAAATACTTTATATTCAATATCATCGCTGCGAAGAAGAGTATGAACATAGCAAACCATAATGGAATATGATAAAAGGTATTACGTATTGATTCAACTAATAAATTTCGGTATGGAAATAGAAAACCTGTCTTCTTATATAAGGTAGGTCCATTTTCCAATGTTGACCAAGAAGAATTGCTGTCAGTTCCTGTTTCTTTAATCACAATTCCTTCTGGATAAACAATCGTTCCATTCTCTTGGTCTGTAATCAATAAAGTAGCATATTTTAAACTATCTGTACCTGGAAGTGATGGAAGATCAAAGGTAATTGTGCTTTGTCGGTTTGATAAAACTTCAACTTGCGTAGCTTTTAAAAAATGAACGGAATCAATTTTCAAATAAGCCTCTTGATTTTCATCGCCAGAATAAATCGTATTATAAGTATTTACTTGAAAACTATTGGTCATTCCGGTTTTCAAAACACTTTTAGAAAGCCCTTCAATACCAGGCTTAAGTGGCACCAGCATACCAAACACCAATGCATACAGCAATATTAACATTACCAATATTTTCCACCACAGATTTTTTAAATTCATCATGTTAACTTCTCCAAACAACAGGAAATATTATTACAGCCACTCCAAACAAAATAGAATCAATACCTACTAGCAAAAGCAGATCCGAATTATACGAAGTATCTTGCAGTATTCCTAATGCATTACCAGACAATTTGATCAACAGTAATAAAATCGGGATGATTAAAGGTAACGACAATATAGCCATCATCGTCGATTGATTGTTTTGAGTGCTTAAAATACTCGCTACAAATGTAAAGCAAGTAGATACTCCAATTGCACCTAAAAAAATTGAAAGAAAAAATAAGTTAAGATCAACCACCGGATTAATAGTGAAAACGACCAAAACAAAATATAAAATCAAAGAAACGATTAAAAGCATAAGCACATTATAAATAATCTTTGCTATAATTATTTCTCCTGGATGTGCGACTTGATAATAATATAAATATTGACTCTTAGATTCTTGTGCAAAACTTTTTACCAGAGCACTTAAAGCGGCAAATAAGAAAATGATCCAAAATAATACATTCCAAGCCATCACCGTTACGGTTTGAAAAGACTTATACACAATGAATGTAGAAGTGATCACATATAAAATGATGGCTCCTATAGCGTACTTATCCCGTAACTCGGTTTTAATATCCTTTAATATAAGCGAATAAATCCGACTTAATTTCATGGCGCAAAGGTATTACAAACTCAAGTGATAACAGTCATTAAACCGTCATATTATTTAGCCGGATTTCTGATGACATATTGAACACAATTTTCAAGATTTGGACTTTCCTTTAATAATGGATGTTTAAAGGACTGGTGTAATGTCATGCCTATTTTTTTCATCACTCCTATAGATGGTTTGTTAATGGATGGAGCAATCGCATAAATAGCATCTAATTGCAGTCTATCAAAACCAAATTCAATAAATCGCTTTGCCATTTCAGAAGCATAACCTTTACCCCAAAAGCGTGGATCTAATCGCCAACCAATATCCACGAATTGTTGCCCTGCCATCTCCTGATCCATCATACCTACCCAACCGATAAACAATTCCGTCTCCTTCTCGATACAAGGAAGATAAGCATAGTTTTTTCGTTCAAAGTTGGCAATCATCCTTTGCATGGAGTCTCGAGTCTGTTCTTTACTATAAACCGAAGGAAAAAATCGCATGACTTCTTCATTTTGATTTAGTCGGCAATATGCTTCAAAATCTTCTTCTTTCCAAGCTCTACAATACAATCTTTCTGTCTCTAAAAAACACATAAGTTTATATTCAAAATCCAATAAAAAAGCATTACTAGAAAATTCTAGTAATGCCTCAATATTAATTAAGGGTAGTTTATTCTTTAGTTGTTTAGTAATTCACTCGCAGATTCAAATAATTTCATTTATTAAAAGTCCGCAAAGAATATTGTATAAGGCTACCCCTCATGTATAAGACGTAATAATCGCCTTTGACCCCTAAAAATGTTCATAGATAAATTGCTCATTTTTATATTTTAATTCCAATTCCCTTGATTCAGAAGAACTTACGTGACCAATTATTTTTGCATCGATATTTAAGCTTTGACTTAAAGCAATCAATCCTTCTGCGATTTCTTCATCCACATACATCTCCAATCGATGCCCCATATTAAATACCTGAAACATTTCTTTCGTACTAGTATTGGATTCTTGTTGTATCATATCAAATAATGGAGGTGCATCAAATAAGTTGTCCTTGACTATTTTTACACGTTCTACAAATTTCATTACTTTCGTCTGAGCACCACCAGAGCAATGGATGATTCCATGAATACCGGCTCGATAATTGTCAAGAGCCATTTTTATTAGTGGTAAATAAGTTCTGGTCGGAGAAAGAACCAGTTTACCAACATCGATACCCTCTATTGGAGAAGGATCAGTCAACTTCTTACTTCCCGCGTAGGTTAATTCCGCAGGAATAGCTGGATCGAACGACTCGGGATACTTTTCTCTGTATACTTGATCAAATACATCATGACGAGCACTGGTCAATCCATTTGAGCCCATTCCACCATTATACTCAGATTCATATGCAGCTTGTCCAAAAGACGCAAAGCCTACAATCACTTGTCCAGGTTTTATATTGTTCACCACCAAATCCTTTCTAGGAATTCTTGCAAATGTGGTATAACCTACATCGATTGTTCGAACAATATCTCCAACATCAGCTGTTTCTCCTCCGGCTAATTCAATATGAATGCCGTAAGACTTCATACTATCTATAAATTCCGTACATGCTTGAATGATCGCTGCAATCACTTCGCCGGGAATAACATTAGCGTTCCGTCCAATAGTCGAACTAAGAACAATATTATCTACGACCCCTACACAGGCCATATCGTCAACATTCATGACAATCGCATCCTGTGCGATACCCTTCCAAACACTTGTATCACCCGTCTCTTTCCAATACAAATATGCTAAGCTTCCTTTGGTTCCTGCAGTATCCGCATGCATGATATTACAAAAACGTGGATCTTGAGCGACTAAATCCGGTAAAACCTTACAAAATGCATTGGCATATAACCCCTTATCAAGATGTTTAATGGCCGCATGTACCTCATCTTTCGTTGCAGAGACACCTCTTGCTGCGTATTTATGTGAATCGTTCATAAAAAAGCATCTAATTATTCCGCAAAGATGCTAAAAAAATGAGTTTGGTATGGTTATTGGTAATAATATATTGTAAGCATTTAATGCTGCAACTGTTAAAACAACCGATTTAGACCTATTCATGAATATGAATAGGTTTTTTTTATGCCCGGAATTAAGCAATCGCCTCCGTCATCACTGGATTATGATCGAAATGTCTAAAGTCTACTTGACTGACAGAAGACACTCCTTTTTCCTCCATGAATACCCCATATAAAACATCCAATTCTGCCATGGTAGCCTTATTATGAGTAACTACTAAAAATTGAGAATCTTGAGAAAATGCTCGAATAATATTTGTAAACTTCTGAACATTTTGATCATCCAATGGTGCATCCACTTCATCAAAAATGCAGAAAGGTGCAGGTTTCAACAGATATAGACTGAAAAGTAAAGCCGATGCCGTTAAGGTCTTTTCTCCCCCACTCAACTGACTCAAGGATTGAGGTCGTTTACCTTTCGGCTTAGCGATAATTTCAATACCAGATTTTAAAGGATTCTCAGGATCCAGTAAGATCAGATCACAATCATCATCTTTGGTAAACAAGGATCTAAATACCGTAACAAAATGTTTACGAGCTTCTTCAAACGCTTCTAAAAACAACTTGGTCGCGGTAGTTTCAATTTCATCCATCGTAGCGATTAACTGATCTTTAGCCTGAAGGATATCTTGCTTTTGAACATCAATATTCTCCTTACGTACCAACATTTCATCGTAAGCCTCTACGGCCATAGGGTTTATATCGCCAAAATTGGACAATCGATTTTGCATTTTCTCCAATTGCAAAGCTTGCTCATCCAATTGGAAATCTTCTGGAATGTCAATATCAATGGAATTAATTTCTTCAGAAAATTCAATGTTCACGCGTTGTTTAATACCTTGAATTTTGAATGAATAGTCGGATGCCTTGTCTTTGGCTCCATTAATGACAGATTGTAACTCAGCAAACTCTTTGTTTAGTTGCTTCACCAACATTTCCTCTTCATTAATTCGATGCTTAGCATCAAAATAAGACTGCTCAATATCTCCTAAATCACTTTGTTCATTTTTTCGCTCCTTATACGAGTTTTCTAATAAAATCTTGACACGTTTATATTCATCTTCACGCTTAGACTGTTTATCAATTTCACGCTCTTGAGCAGTTAAAATAGCCTTTTTTTCAGCAAGACTTTCATTCAACTTTTCTGTATTAAAACCATTCTCTTTTCGTAAATTAAGAATGAGATTTTGTTGTTGTAATTTAGAAATCTGCGCTTCATTCATCTCACGAGACAATACCGATAATTGCTCCGTTAGTTGATTTAATAATCCAGTTTGACTCAATTGAGGCAACAATAAATGAATACTTTCAGCAATCTCTTTTTTACGCACCGCTAAGTCTTCAAGTTTTAAAGCATTCGCCTCTATTGTTTTTGTTTGTTCCAAAATGGAAGATTCCTGCTGCTCTAAAGATTGGTGCACATTATCAACAGATGCTTGTAATTTGAATTGAATCTTTCGCTTTTGATCCAATTGATTTTGAAAGTCTTTGATCTGTTTACTGAAATCTTGCTTGGATAAATTAGATTTTTTACGTTCCAATTCAGTGATGCTCGCTGATATGCTATTTAGAGAAATTTGAAGCGCATCTGCATCTTTTATCAGAGATTCTAATTTCTTTTTCCTTCCTATACGCTTACCTTCAAAAACACTGTTCGAACCTCCAACAATTTGAGCATTTCTCGTCAAAAAAGAGCCGTCATTTGCAACCAAAGAGATTTGATCAAAACGGTCGAGATCTGATCGGTTTGATGCATTAATTTGATACGTGTCAAATAAGATATAATCAATCAATGCAGCATACTTAGCATCAACTTCAATCAAGGACTTCATACTTGACAAGGGAACGTCATAAGAGCTTTCAAGACTTGGAATTCGATCTAAAATAAAAAACTTGGCCTTTCCACGGTTCTTATTTCTAAGTAACGAAATGGCTTCTAATGCCTCATCCATCGTGTCCACAATGAAGTAATCCAGATAGTCTCCCATGACCATTTCGACCGCAGCTCGATCAGCTTCCTCGCAAGAAATCACATCTGATAACATGACCTTTTTTCGTTTCCACTCCTTATGCAGAAACTTAATCGATTCAGGAAAACCTTCCAGTTTGTTAATCATACTTTTCAGTAGACTAATTTCATTCTGCTTGATATCAATTTTACGCTCGAGCGCTCTTTTATTCTTAAGCTCTTCATCGATCTCAAGTCGTAATAATTCAATATTGTTTTTTTTGTCTTCTTCTGATTGTTGTAATTCAGACAATTCTTTTTGAATAACTATTGATTCTTTCTGAATCAATTCCAACTGATCATTTTCTTTCTTTACTTTTTCTTGCTGTTCAGAAGCTCGTTCCTTTAAAAAATGAATAGTATGCTCCGATTGTTGAATTTTATTGAGCGTAATGGCATGCTCTTTTTCAACATGCAGTTGCTGCTTATCCAATTCAACCTTTTCTTGTTCCTTTTGCTCCGCCAAAGATTTATTGTCCTCATACTGAATACTCAAAGACTTATGTTTCTTCTGTGCTTCTTCAAAAATTGTATCACGATCACCTTGTTCAACCTCTTCGATGACAATCCGATCATTGGTATGACGGATAGATTCTTGAAGATCTAAAATCTTTTCTTCTAACAGCTGAGCCCTTCTTTGAAGACCTGCCACCTTGTCGCTGCTGTGGTTCATTTCATTTTGAAGAATTTCCTTCCGACTTTCTTGTTTTCGAATCGTATCCGTTAATGTACTTATTTTTTGTTGAAATAGACTAAGTTGTTTTTCATCATTGATATTTTTCAACTTTTCTTTTTCCAAAGCAGATTCTTTACGATCAATAGTCGCTCTGAGCTCGATATACTTAACGTTAGAGGCCGTAATTTCCTTTTCAATCTTGATCAATTCATCTCTCAGCGCGTTAATTTTGACTAAGTGAAACTGTAGACTAAGATGTTTATACTTTGATTTGAGATCCAAGTACTTTTTAGTGCGTTTTGCCTGTTTTTCTAAGCTTTTCAGATTTGTCTCGATCTCGTGCAATAAATCTTCCACCCGATCTAAATCACTCTGGGTCAATGATAGTTTACTAAGCGCTTCTCGTTTTCTGCTCTTATATTTAGATATTCCAGCCGCCTGCTCAAACATTTTTCTTCGAGCCTGATCTTTATCTTGTAGGATATCGTCTACCATGCCCAATTCGATAATCGCATACGAATTAGATCCAACCCCCGTGTCAACAAGTAAGTTCTTAATATCCTTCAATCTACATATTACATCATTGAGCCGGTACTCACTTTCACCACTCCGATACAAAGTTCTGGAAACCTTGACGATATGATAATCAGATGGAAGTATTCCTTTATTATTCTCAAAAGAAATGGAGACCTCTGCTGTTGGAGATTTCTTTCGTTTACGAGTACCATTGAAGATAACATCCTGCATTTTTTCAAGACGCAGTTCTTTAGACTTTTGTTCACCCAGCACCCAGCGTATAGCATCAATAATATTGGACTTGCCACTACCATTGGGGCCAACGATACCGGTAACACTTTCATTGAAATGAATAACCGTATCCTTCGCAAAACTCTTAAATCCTTTTATCTCTAGACTCTGTAACCGCATAGCCTGCAAAAGTAATTTATCATTCCTTAAAGCTTAAATATAGTTTTCCACATTAGTGGACAAACAATACTTTTCCACGTTTGACCTGTGGATAAACGATAATACTCGTGGAAAACTTACTAGATCACTGACATAATCTGTATTAGGGCGATCGAGCGTTACGCTTCAGGGCTCGCAATACTGCTCGGCTTCCATGAAATGAGCAAGTCTGCTCATTTATGGAATCTAGGCCTAGGGCCTACCCATTTCGCATCACTATCGCATGGAGATTTGATTTATCCGAAGATCAATCCTCGACACCCTACATCCATGTATGAATTCCGGTCCAATCAAAATAAGTCGTGAAACCATGATAAGTTTTTATTAAATCTATAATGCCCCCTTAAGAAAATTGTCAATCCTAATACCTCATATTAAAGATAATTTTAATATTTGGATTAAATACAACCTCCACTACCATCCTGTCAAACAGGAAGTTACACAGGAATTTTAAAATTCTTGTTCAATTCAGGAACGAAATCACCTGCTCATTACACTAATAAGAAAACTCAAAGCGCGTATCATGCATAAAACCAAAGAAATTTACCCAGGAGCTTTCTACATATTTGAAAGTAAAGCAGCAGCAAATAGCAATTACATTGAAAATTTAAGAGAAGCCAAACAACTTCTGATATACGCTAACCATTATTTGAAGTCCTACCTTAAAATTCATGACTATATCATAACTCGACATGGTTGGCAATTTGCAATAAGCATCAACAAGGATTTCCCTTCACATCAGAACCAAGAGCCATGGAGAGTTGTTTCCGAACGAATCCGATTATTTCTTTCAACTTATGTACGATACATCAATCATCATAGAAATCGCACCGGCGTATTGGTTCAAAAGAATTACATTAAATACTATTTTGAAACCTGGAAAGAGGCAAAAAGCCATCTAGACCGCATGAGAACACAACAAATCAGATTGTATCAACGAAAGAGAAAATATCGAGGTTTGAAATTCCATTATAAAATTTCCAAAAAGAAGGAAATTGGATCCATATTCTTGTGTTCAAAAGCCTTGATAAAAATGAAATCGATACTCATGGATGAATTGAGAATCCAACATTTATGGGCACTCAAGAATTTCGTAGGACCGAAATTGGTTGAAATCACCAAAAATCTCCATAAATCAACCAATCATCACAAAACACACCAAAACTCCAGCTAATCTCCCCCAATTTTCCTATAAAAATATCCCCCGATTCCGCATTAACCAAACTTACTCGCCAGCATTCCTCCAGCGAAACCACATGCCCTACCACCAACTCAACACTTCTCAGTTCCCTATTTACCCCCCCTCTTCTTCCTCCTATTTACATCCCCTCCGCGATAAAGATAGTAGCTGGCACGCGCACGCGTGATCCCGTAGGGATGAACTCGTGATACAGCGAATAGCTTGGCTCTCCGTTATTCGGTCATCGATGACGGAGAGATCGCCCAAAATAAAAATTAAGCATACCTTTGCAGCATGAAATTGTGCATTGCGGAGAAGCCTTCTGTAGCAAAAGAAATTGCAAAATTGCTACAAGCAAATACGAGGAGAGATGGTTATTTTGAAAGCCCAAACTATGTTGTAACCTGGACTTTTGGCCATCTGTGCACCTTATTTACGCCGGAGGATTACGACCCGCTTTGGAAGAAATGGCAACTCGATAGCCTACCTATGCTTCCAGATCGATATCAGACCAAAGTCATGCAAGATAAAGGGGTGCGCAAACAATTCGAGACGATCAAAAAACTCTGTCAAAAAGCTGATCTAATCATAAACTGTGGAGATGCCGGTCAAGAAGGAGAACTCATACAACGGTGGGTACTGAAACAAGCCAATTGCCAAAAACCACTTAAAAGACTGTGGATTTCTTCCTTGACGACAGAGGCGATGAAAGATGGATTTAGAAATCTGCAAGAAGGCTCTAATTTTGATAATCTTTATTACGCGGGTATGTCAAGAGCAATAGGAGATTGGCTTCTTGGAATGAATGCCACACGATTATATACCTTGAAATACGCTGATTATGGAACCGTTCTGTCCATAGGTCGTGTACAAACACCTACACTGGCAATGTTGGTCAATCGATATTTGGAAATAGAACGATTCGTCTCAAAACCATTTTGGGAAATTGAAACCATCTTCAAAAACGTCCATTTTCGATGTACTGAAGGAAGATTTCTTGATAAAAGCAAAGCGGAAGCGGTGCTCGGGAAAATCAAACTTTCTGACTTTGAAATCAAGGATTTCGAGAAAAAGAAAGGGAAAGAATATGCACCCAAATTGTTTGATCTGACTAGTCTACAAGTGTTCTGTAACAAGTCATTCGGAATGACTGCAGATCAAACCTTGAAAACAGCACAAACGCTATACGAAAGGAAGCTTATCAGTTACCCAAGGGTTGATACCAACTACCTTCCTTCCGATCAATACAATAAAATACCGGGTATTTTAAAATCACTGACAAATTATCAGCAATTTACCAGTAAAATTTTAGCAGAACCTATCAAGAAAACTAAACGTGTTTTCAATGATAAAAAAGTGACCGATCACCATGCTATTATTCCAACTGGACAACAAGCAGCTCTTGATGGAAACTTACTAAAGGTATACGAAAGCATCGTAAAGAATTTTATTGCAAATTTTTATCCAGATTGTATCGTTTCCAACACGACCGTTTTTGGAATGGTGCAAGAAATATCGTTCAAGGCAAGTGGTAAAGAAATATTGGAGCTCGGATGGCGAGAGGTGATTCCTCCTTCTAAAAGCGAAAAGAAAAAAGAAGACGGAGAAAATTCCAATCAAATCATTCCAGTATTTGAAAAAGGTGAAAAAGGTCCACATAAACCGCAGATCATTGAAAAGAAGACGCAAGCGCCCAAGCCATATACAGAAGCAACTTTATTGAGAGCCATGGAAACAGCGGGTAAAAAAGTAGAAGACGAAGAACTACGTGAATTAATGAAAGCCAACGGTATTGGGAGACCGTCAACACGTGCAAATATTATTGAAACACTGTTTAAACGCCAATATATAAAACGGGTTCGCAAAAATCTGATCCCTACAGAAGTAGGAATAAAGCTCATCTCTATTATCGATAACCCATTACTTAAATCTGCCGAATTGACTGGGCACTGGGAACGAAAATTAAAGGAAATTTCCAATGGTAATTACAGTCCAAAAAGCTTCATAAATGAAATGAAGAGCATGTGCGATCAGTTAGTAACAGAGGTCCGAATGTCAAAACGAACGGATCGAATATCCGCACCAAATAATAAGACTAAAAGAGCAAGAAAAACTAAAAAGAAAGCTTAAAGCTTTTAGCTCGATGAAGTTTCCAATTCTTTTTTCCAATCCAAAAAGAAAAAGTAATAGAGCGATACAAAGGATATGATAATCCAATAAAAAATCTCAGTTGCCCAAGCCATTTTCAATCCATAAGTAGAATACTCAACAACCACGTACAGTAGCATAAGGTATAATCCCGATGTGATTAATTTGAGAATAAATCCCCAAGCCGTTTTCCCCATCCCAATCAGGCTATCAAAATAAATCGATCCGATCGAAAATAGAGCCATGATAGCAATCAGAATATAAAAAATAGGTTGCGCTTCCTGAATCAAGCTCATATCCTCCTTCCCAAAAAATGGATAAAGCAATTGCTCTGGAAAAACAAGCACCGGAACTGAAATGGCCATGGTTATGGTAAAATTTAACAAAGTGACCTTATTCGTCGCAGGAATAATTTCAGAATAGGCAGATTTACCTATTAAGTTACTTGTGATAGTGTTCATAGCGGTGGCAAAGCCCCAAGTCGGCACGGATAGTATCAGATAAATCACACGGATAATATTCGAAATACCCAATTCATGCCTACCTAAATTTTCAATGATTCCGAAAAAGATGAGCCAACTGCCCAAGCCTACGATGACCTGTAATACAATGTTGAATGAAATATTAAATATTTCAGAAAACAGCTTCAAATCCAATTCCGGTCTTTTGAAAATATTTTCGACTACAGGATGGCGTTCCAAGATCATATAAAACACAAATAGACCAAAAGCCGCAAATTCTGCTAACGAACTGGCTAGTCCTGCACCAGCAATGCCCAACTCATCAAAACCAAACTTTCCAAAAATCAATATGTAATTGAACACGATATTAATGATCGCCAAATATAAGGTGTCAATAACGATAAATTTCGGTTTTGATATGCCCGTATAGTAAGCGACTATTCCAACGCCCAAATAACTAAAAAAGATACCGAGTGAACGTGGACGTAAATATTCCATCCCCTTTTCGAGCAATAAATGGTCATCAATAAATAATCCAAGCATCTGCTCTCCAAAAAAGCGAATACTCAAGAAAATTATCGCTGCTAAAAAAAATTCAAATATTAATAAGGTATAAAAATGACGTTTTATACCTATTAGATTCCCTGCTCCATGTTGTCGAGCGATCAATATTTGTCCACCTCGCGAAAAACCAAACCCAATCGCTGAAACGATCAGGTAAAATATACTAACAATACTTATAGCCTGAAATTCTAAGGCGCTCTTGTGATATAAAAATACAGAATCTGAAACGGCAATAATATTCTGTACCGCACTTCCTAGCATAATAGGAATGGATAAAGAGATTATATTTTTATATGTGGTTTTCGTTTTCAATCTAGTGTCCGTGTTCTGTAAAAATGGCTCTACCATCTAAAAAGATCATAGAGCCATTAAAACTTATTGCTGTATGCCTGCTAAATCACAAATGAATGCATATTCTAAGGCAATTTCCTTGAATCGTTCAAATCGTCCACTCGCACCACCATGTCCCGCACCCATGTTTGTCTTAAAGAGTAAAGGATTACTGTCTGTTTTATACTCTCTTAATTTGGCTACCCATTTTGCAGGTTCCCAATATTGAACCTGAGAATCAAAATACCCAGTAGTTACCAACATCGATGGGTACGCTTTTTTCTCCACATTATCATACGGAGAATACGATTTTATGTACTCATAATAAGTGGGATCATTTGGATTTCCCCACTCATCATATTCTCCCGTTGTCAATGGTATGGTTTCATCTAACATGGTGGTTACAACATCTACAAATGGAACCTGCGCAACAACTCCTTTCCATAAAGATGGATCTTGATTGATGATAGCTCCCATTAATAAACCACCAGCGCTTCCGCCCATAGCAAATAAATTATCGGCTGAAGCATACTTATTGTCAATCAAATATTTTCCACAATCTACAAAATCATTGAAAGTATTTTTCTTTTTCAACAATTTTCCATCTTCATACCAATGACGACCCATTTCTTCGCCTCCTCGAATATGAGCAATTACATAGACAAATCCTCGATCCAATAAACTTAATCGTACACTTGAAAAGTATGGGTCCATGGAATTACCATAAGATCCGTATCCATATAATAAACAAGGGGCGCTACCATCTATTTTCGTATCCTTATGATAGACCACACTTACAGGAACCTTGACTCCATCTCGTACAGGAATCATGATTCGTTCTGACTTGTAATTGGCAGCATCAAAATCGCCGATGACTTCCTGCTGTTTTAACAAGGTCTTGTCCTTGGTCTTCATGTTAAAATCATAGGTGGAATTCGGAGTTGTCATTGATGTATACCCCATTCGCAGAACATCTGTGTCAAAATCCATATTAACAGAAGTATATGACAAACTTGCATCCTCTCCAAAATCAATGTAATACTCTTCCCCTACCTGTGGAATAACGCGTAATTTAGAAATACCATTGATTCTTTCCGAAAGTACCATGTAATTCTCGAAAATATCCATGCCTTCTAATAGCACATCTCCACGGTGTTCGATGATATCCGTCCAATTGTCTTTTGAAGTATTATCCAAGGTCGTTGACATCAGTTTAAAGTTCTTCGCACCATCCTTATTGGTTCTAATAAACCATTTATCCTTGTAGTGCGAGATACCGTATTCCAGTCCTCGTTCACGTGCTTGAAAGACCTGAAAGGCACCATCTGGATTATGCGCATCCAAGAATCGGTATTCTTGAGATAAGGTAGAATATGATCCTATGATGATATATTTTTTAGACTTTGTTTTGTAAACAAAGGTTCCGAAGGTTTCATCCGCTTCATGAAATACTTCGACATCGGCAGTAGCTGGAGTTCCCAAGGTATGTCTGAAGATTTTATAGGCACGAAGAGCATCGTCCTTCACCGTGTAAAAAACGGTTTTATTATCATTAGCCCAAGTAACACCACCAGTCGTGTTCGGTATCACATCTTCTAATAACTTACCTGTTTCTAAATCTTTAAATTTAATCGTATAGATTCTTCGACTTACATTATCCTCACCATAGGCCAAAATTTTATTATTTGGACTCACCGATCTACCAGCTACATTATAATAATCAAAACCTTCCGCCAATTCATTGACATTAAGAAGAATTTCCTCCTCTGCTTCTAAATCACCTTTTTTTCTGCTATATATGGGATACTCCTGTCCTTCTTCAAAACGAGTAATATAATAGTAGCCATTATCCTTATAAGGAACACTCATGTCCGTTTCCTTAATTCTTCCCTTGATTTCTTGAAACAAGTTTTCCTTAAAATCCTGTAAGTGCTCGGTCAACTGATCCGTATACTCATTTTCAGCTTCCAAATAAGCCACGACATCTTGAGTTTGTTGATCTGGGCTTTCCGCATTTTTTTGATCATCACTCAGCTTCATCCAATAATAATTATCCTCTCGAATATCGCCATGCATTTCATGTTTATGTAGCTCTTTTTTCGCTACAGGTGCAGTAACATCTTTCACCTTATTCATCATTGTACTCACTTGTTTTTTTTCCGTTGTATTCGTTTGACATGACAAGAGAAGTATTGTCACGAAACTCAATAATATGTGATTTAAATTTTTTGTCATCATAATTTTCTTTTGGTTGATCATTATTAGAGTAAATCTAAAAAGCTCTAGGAAATGGGATCATCTTTCTGGTGTTTTTATCAAATATTTTATACCGATAGGCTAAAAATCCCTGCCAAAAGTCAACTTTCAACAATTTATCTTCTACTTCTTGCTCAATAGCTTCATGGGCGGAAGCCAATTGGTAATTTGGAATACCTAGATTGAGATGATGAATATGATGATAACCAATATTCCCTGTGATCCAATGTCCCCACTTCGGCAAATTCCAAAACGTACTTCCCTCTATACCCGCTTTAACAAAATCATGCTGACCCGTTTCTTTCCAATAAGCTTCTTCCATTTGATGTTGTATAAAGAATATGTGACTACCGATTCCAAATGTGATCAAATACACTGGCAATACAGAAATGGCAAGTACAGAAAATGATACAACTGGAAATAGCAGAATCCCCAAGCCAACATAGAGTATATTATTTTGAATAATAGCCCATTGTCCTTTCTTCGTAAAAAACACGAAAGGTATTCTAAAACCAATAATAAAGACGGATTGCTGATAAATCAATAATTGAAATACTGCACTTCTAAATATACGATAGGCAAAGCGCTTCATCCAAGGTAGATGTCGATACTCGTCCAACGTTAAGGTAATCACATCCAAAATGGAACGTTCATCCAAATTACCAGAATGTGCATGGTGACGATTATGAATAGTATTCCATAGCTCCAATGGCACCAACATGATAAATCCAATTACATACTAACTTGTTCAATCGATTACTCTTAAAATAATTCTGATGTGCACAATCGTGAAAAACCATAAATAATTTAACCAAAAACAAAACCTGTAAAAGCTGGAAAATGATCAATAGCAAATACCTACTTCGAAGTGTAAATTGATAATTCAGAAAGAAACAAATAAGTACGATAACAAAGCTTACTACGAAATGCCCGTAAGCCACTTGCGTATTCTTCACTTCAAATTGCCTCAATATAGTGCGTATAGATGTACTCATAAGAAAGTCGACATCAAATGTAAGGATAAATCTAAGATGAGCTTGTACTCTCTGGCTCAAATCCACATATTTAACGAAGGAATCCGATGTTATATAGACACAAAAAAAGGGAATATCTCGAAAGACATTCCCTTTTAATAAAATCTAAAGCTCTTATCTTGGAATTAAGTTGAACTCTACTCTTCGATTGAGTGCGCGTCCTCTTAATGTATTATTATCTGCTATTGGTCTCGATTCTCCATACCCTGCATAATTCATTCTTGCCGCTTTTACGCCTGCCCGAACTAAGAAATCATAACATGATTTTGCTCTACGCTCAGAAAGATTTTGATTATTGGTAGCAGTACCTGTGTTATCGGTATGACCGCTTATCGATAGATTGAAATCAGGATATTTATTCATGATTCCAGCAATTTGGTTTAAGATTCCTGATGATTCCGATTTTAACGAAGCTCTTCCTGAATCAAACTGAACGGCACGCATCGCCAATTCCAATACATCTAAATCTTCTTTTGATATCTCTGGACATCCATTATTTGCTACACTTCCAGCAGAGTTTGGACATCGATCTCGACTATCATCAATACCATCACCGTCCGTATCTGGGCAACCATTATAGACAGCAATACCCGCTTTGTCCGGACATTTATCGGCAAAGTCAGCAACACCATCACGATCACGATCAGGACAGCCATTCGTAGAGGCAGGCCCAGCATTATTTGGACATTTATCCACATCATCAGCAATACCATCATTATCCGAATCAAAGCTTGGACAGCCATCATTGGCCATATCTCCAGCTAAATCAGGACATTTATCTTTATCATCTGGAACACCATCATTATCACGATCTGTAGAAGGACATCCCTTATTATCTTTAGAACCCGCTAGATTTGGACATTCATCATCCTTATCGGATACGCCGTCACCATCACTATCTGGACAACCATTCAGTTTGACCAATCCTGCATAAGAAGGACAAGCATCTTCATAATCTGCTACACCATCTCCATCACTATCCGGACAACCTTTTAAATCTTCTGGCCCAGCTACCTGAGGACATAAATCCAACTCATCAGGAATGCCATCGCCATCTGCATCATTTGGATCGGCTTTCTTTTTCTTCGGTTTCTTCATAGTGTCGTCTCCACTTCCCAATAAATAAACAAAACCAATACCATGCTGTAAATTATCACGGTCTGTTGAGAACGACTTTCTAAAGGTAGATTCCCAATTAATATATGCTCGATCGCGAATACGGAAATTCAATCCTAATCCAACAGGTGCTTGCAAATTAAAAGAACCTGTTCGTTCTCCTACACCACTTAAACCAGCAACTAAATATGGAACAACCACACTTTCAGGCTTAAAAAATTGATATTGAATATGCGCCCCTACTCCAAAGATGGTCTTGTGGTAATCCTCACTTTGAATATGACTGGACGGTACACCAACATGAATCGGAATCACCAAATTCAATGATTTCTGAACATTGTAATTAAGACCAATTTCATAGCCGGAATGATAATTTCTAAGAGCTGTAATGGTTCCACCATTCTGAGATTGATAATCCAAGAATAACTTTTTGAAACTTAGACCCACTTTATTATCCTGATTTTGAGCATTGACAGAAAATGCAAGACCCAAGATCATTAAAGCGATTAGAAAGTTATTTTTCATATAAATTGATTTATATAGTATCTACTAAATTGCTTGTTTTGAAGTCAAAGAGACACAAGATCAACAAAATTAATATTAATTATTTAAATAATATGTTTTTACAGTACATATTAACAAAATTGACAATGTGTTTTATGAGCGAACATACAATTTTAAAGAGTCGTTTAAATCCAATTTCGCTTCCTTCATAACATATGAATATCATTCATAGATAATTGATCAAGAAATATTTCCTATTCCTATCTGAATAATTACATTTGCTCGGAAATTTTAAATCTATAAGATGGCATCATTTATTCAACTATTTGTAACCGGTGGAACATTCGATAAAGAATATAATTTTATTACAGGCGAGCTATATTTCAAAGATACGCACCTTGGTAAAATGTTCGAACGTGGTCGATCTACGCTCAATATAGATATAAAAACATTGATGATGGTCGACTCTCTTGAAATGTCAGAAGAAGATCGCGATATCATCGTGCACAATTGCAAGAAAAGTAAAACACACAAGATCATCATCACCCATGGTACGGATCGCATGGTCGAAACGGCCATTGAATTGGCGCAACATAAAGAATTGGCAGATAAAACCATCATTCTAACGGGCGCTATGATTCCTTACGCCTTTGGAACATCTTCTGATGGATTCTTCAATTTGGGAGCATCACTTGCCTTTGTCCAATCCTTGGGACCCGGTGTCTTCGTATGTATGAATGGTCGATACTTCCACTGGGACAATGTTCGCAAAAATTTGGATACTGGCTATTTCGAAGCCTTGAAGTCATAAATGATGGCCTATGCAAGACTTATTATTTGATTTCATTGCACAATATATTGAACTAGACGAAACGGAAAAAAAGGCCATTTCAGATCTTGATATTTTCCGTAACGTGGCCAAGGGAGAGGTGTTACTCAGCGAAGGTCAATATTCGAATGAAGGTTACTTTGTTTTAAAAGGATGTTTGCGCATGTATTACATCGTCGAGGGTGAGGAGAAAACGACGGCGTTTTATACGGAAATGGAAGGGATTACACCGGAATGCGTAAGTACCCAAAGTAAATCAACATATTTTCTTTCTGCCGTGGAAGATTCCATCATTAGTACAGCAACACCCGACATGGAACAGCAAATATTTGAGTCATTTCCGAAGTTCGAATCCTTGTGCCGCGTGATTTCAGAAGAACTATTGATCAAACAACAGATCAATTTCGATCAATTTAAGTTATCCTCCCCGGAGGAACGCTATTTGTCATTACTCGAAAATAGGCCCGATCTCATACAACGTGTCCCACAACATCAATTAGCTAGTTTCCTGGGCATTACTCCACAATCTTTGAGTCGAATGAAATCCCGAATTTACGCCAAGATTAAAAAAAAGTAACATATCCTTTTAGATAATCAGCTACATTTCTTTATTGTTCATTAGTTGGGGGATGGCCGTGCTATTCGCCGTTTCCCTAAGGTCATCCATGAAAAAATCTAAGGATTTTTCATGGACAAGCGGCTACTATCACTATCCCTGGAGAAGGCTCTAACCACAAAATAAAAAAGAGGCTCTTCCTACCAGAGAGCCTCTCCATACTTTGGGCAAGCACTACGTGCGCGACCCAAAATGTTCTCTATCTACTTCTACAACTTAATGATTTTCTTAATACCTCTAAATGCATCATTGGTGATCATCAGATAGTAATTCCCAGATGGCAGATTTGGCATTAAGAATGTTTTTCTATAGCCATCATTATAACGTTGTACATCATGTGTCGCCACTATTTTCCCTTGTTGATCCATCAAAATAACTTTTACACTACTCGGTCCTTCTGGATATTCAAGGTGTAATTGAAACAATCCTTCATGAGGATTTGGCTTGATTACAAATAATGGATCATTCGAAATATCTTTAGTCGATACCAACAGGTCAATCGTTTCTGTATATGTACAATTCGGATCGTACTGTACCACAATCTCGTACATTCCAGCACCGAGATTTTCAAAGATCGGGTTCGTCGAAAAGTTAGCTCCACCATCAATCGAATACATCGTATTTTCATTACTCATCGGGAATGTAATGATGATCGAACCGTCCATAGCTCCAGCTGCTGACTCTTCTTGAAACTCAACTTCCGCTTCCAAATTACAGGTAACAGGCACGCAGAAATCTACCGTCCATTCTGATCCAAAATTGACATTATCCAATTCTACAACCACATCATCCCCTTCTCGAATTTCAAGAAATGGATTTCCGCCGAAACCCCAGCCATCTCCATAGCTATCCAATAAAATGAAGGTGTAACAAGCTTCTGGTAAACAAAAATCCAAATCTTCGACGGCTGCAGGACCAGTATATCCTCCACCTTCCAACACGACTTGACCTGCCATATCTAAGATTTGCCAACTCGTCTCATTCGAAAATGCGTCTGATTGGAATGAGATATTCATATCCAACAATTCATCATTGTATTCTAGATTTGTTTCTAATGTATCATTACTTGTAATCTCATCGATCACACCGTTTATGTTACTCGCATAAAAAGAAATCACATTATTTCCTACGGTCAATTCCACATCTTCAAAAACGATAGCTTCTGAAGCTTCCAAGGGTAAATTCGTAGTGATATCATTGGATTGAATCAACATTCCATTTAACACAAGATTTGCTGTATATGAAGTCACCGTCTCAAAACCTTTATTCGTAAATATCGCCTCATAATCGATGATCTGATTACAAATAAACGTTGGATTATTGTTACTCTCAGAAGTACTCATATCCGTATTCGCCAAATGTCTAATTTTTGATCTCAGGGTATCATTCCCATTATTTTCATCGCCATCCAAGCTTACGTACAAGGTGAAGTCATAGGTGTCAAAAGCCTCTATATCCACCATATTCGACAAAGTGATTTCTACCGAATTGAGCGGTTCAATAACATCTGGATGTAAACCAGATTCTAGCACATTACCTTCAAATTCAACGCCCCAATTTACGCCCTGTATCTGCTTGAATCCAGGATTAGATATTTGAATTTTCACTTCTTCCATGTTGGTATAACCAGAACCAGTGGTTGGAGAAGCTATTAAATCAGCTTTTGCATCAATCGAATCTCTTCTCAATTTGATCGCCGTAAGACGAGTGCCCCAATCTTCATTGGCTGGCATGTATTCACTGGTAAACCAAAATGTCTCATCGTCCACAGGATCTAAAGTCATCGAGAAATAATCCCCCCAACGTAATCCAGGGCTTGGTTGCGATCCCGCAACAATTATATTTTCACCAAAGGTCATGACACCCAATTCATCCGTAGCCGTTCTTGCGGTAATACCTACACTAGGATCTACCTCTTCGCCTGCAGCGGCGTATCCCATGATAATATTTCCTTTACTATCCTGGCAGATAGATCCCATAAATCGGCTGGTACCGTCATTTAAGCTAAAGGTACCTTCTTGATAAGTTGACCAATTTTCATCTCCTTGCTTACGCAATTCCATCCATCGAATACCAGCTTCATCATTTCCAGTAATATCCACGGTAAAATCCAAAACGATGGATTCGTAGGTTTCGAAATTTCTATACTGAATTTTATTCATGATAATCGCAGGGATAACGGACAAAGGCCCGCCATTAGACAGGGTAATACATGAAAAGATACCATCGACGCACATATCCAATTCAAATGGCGAAGTGGCAATATCCACGGGATCAGTCAGGATCGTATTTTCGGGAGTTTCGAAATCTGGAATAATTTCAAAATATTCAATTTTATCGCCATCCGGCGTCCAATCATCATCTACCAATCGAAATGCAGCAAAATTCGTAGTAGCCGGTGGAGCGATTTTTCCAGAAAAATTCATTGGAGAAGCAAATTCTATAATATTGGTTCCTCCGATTTTAGTGATACCATCAATCGCAATATAGGTAACATCTTCTTCTCCTGCGATCATCGCTTGTTTGTCGATAGCATATACTGGATTAAATCCTTGAAATTCGTTGGTAGATAAATACCAGGCATCGTGCCAATTTCCAAATTTTGGATAATCCGGAAAAGTAGGTGTGGAAATTTCATAGATATGGTATGAACCCATAGGGTCTTCCGTTTCCGAGACCGCCATAAGTACGGCATTTTCTTGAATAAACTCCGTTAGTACCCAACGATTTTCTAACCGATCAAAATAGATAATTGGATCTCCGACACCGACACGGTTAATTTCCGCCCATAATGGTCCCAAACTCGTTTCCAATACTAAATCGCCATTGGTTTTATCATAGATATACAACAAAGAGGAATTCGGCGCATTCGTAGACATTAAATAGTATTTCAAACCAATATCCCCATTACAATCTGGTGGAGCAATACCATTTACATCCGAAGCTTGAATACCATCAACATCCACAAGAATTTGAAATTCTCCCGTTTGAGATTTGGTCAGCTGGCTTTGCTTTTTCACTAATGGATCTCCTGCGAGAGGTAAAGATCCAGCTACTTTTGGAAAAGGGCCATGATTCTTGAAATTGGGAATGGTTTTTAAATCTTGTTTCAAGGCTCCATGCTTTTGCTTTGTAGCGCTATTATCAACAGATTGAAAAGAAAGGGATTTTAAAGTGGAACTTTTACCTAAATAGGTAGCACGTCCATGCGTAAATTCTGAAGCATTGTTTTGTGCGAAAAGATACGCGGTGCTGAATAGAAGTGCGCAAACACACCAGAGTCTTGGTGTAATTGCTGTGAGTTGAATTTGCATAAAGAAATAATTACATAATAAATAGATTTACTCAGTAAATGTAAAAATCTACCAACAGAACTTTTGTTTTGGTTGATACTTTCATCAATAATGTAAGTGATTATTTCGTTCTTGTGTTTTAGGAGACGCTTGTCGTAAACTGATAATTGAACCGCTCATAAAGGACATTCAAAAGCTCCTTTAAAACTTCTTCTTAAGATTTATAAATAAAAAAAGAGCTTACTCCAAGGGAACAAGCTCTTTTTTTTGGCAAGCACGGAGTGCGCGACCCTAGTTTATTTAATTTCAAACATGCCTTTATCAACGCCTGTATTGATTGTAATCGATTCTGCCTTCATTACGACAGGAGTTGGCATCATTCCAGATATTTCGATGGTATGAGGAATCATCACACCTTCTACTTCTTTATAATCACTCATTTTTGTAGAGATAGTTATGGATTGACCTTGAGACTCCACAGATTCTACGGATTTCTCCAATAGGTTACTTTCTACATTGTAGTATTCCGTAACAGATTCTCCCCCAGGGCCTTTAACCAATACCACATAATAGGATTTCCCATCCATTTGATCGATTCCATCCAAGGTCATCGTGTAGCCATCCATATTATACAAACTTTGTTTTACAGGCACACTACTTTGCTTCGCTTTCTCGAACATCGGACCTTCCGTCAATCTTTGAGATCCACCCATACCAGAAACATCCAATGTTTTACCATCAAACACTTCTTTTGACATGATCATACTGCCAGAAGCCACTTCCTGCACATACATGCCTGGAGTTGCCACCGTCGTTTTAAAACTAGCTGGTCTCCCCATAATTTCGGCAGAATAATTGGAAGTCATATCTTCAATTTTATCAATGCTTTTCATTCCTCCGATGGCGTCTATATAATCATTCACGACGATGATTGCGGTATGACCTTCAGGAATCGTAGCGGAAACAGGCTTGATAAAATTTCCATCTGTATCATAATAATCAATTTGCTGATCGCCGTCAAAAACAAGTAACTTATCTGCCACTTCTGATTTATTGCCAACGACGATAATATGTGCATTATCTGGAGTAACATATTTTTTCGCCATTTCCATAATATCTTCCTTGGTCACTTGCTGGATACGCTCCGTATATTTCTCATAGTAGTCGTCAGGAAGATTGTATTTCGCCGATCGTAAAGCCAATCTAGCTACAGATCGAGGATTGGAAATGGAACGCGCAAATGTACCGATCATGAATTTCTTGGAAATTTCCAAGTTTTCATCCGTCACTGGAATTTTCGACATATTGCGCATCTCTTTGATAAATTCTACAACAGAACTATCCGTCACTTCATTTCGCACACTTGCAAAGGCGTTGAATGAACCTTGATAAGGATCCACATCTAAAGAAGACCTAGCACCGTATGTAAACGCTTTATCTTCACGAAGATTTTGCATCAACTTACTTGAAAATACTCCACCTCCCAGAATTGCGTTCATCAAGGAAGCTTTAATGGCATCATCTTCTCCCGGTTTTAAATCCACCGGATAACTAATATTAATGACGGATTGCACCGCACCAGGTTTATTGACAAAATCGACGGTTGCTTGTTTAGGTCGTTTCACTTCTGGCATTGGAGCATATCCAGGCATCGCCTCCGGATTTTTCCAAGAACCAAAATAAGCGTTTGCTTGTGCTTTAGCCTCTTCTGGTGTGATATCCCCTACTACGATTAAATAAGCATTTTTAGGGAAAAATGTACGTGCATGATAATTCTTAACATCCTCGAGTGTAATATTATTCACTGAACTGATAGACGCTGAATTACCATATGGATGATCACCACCATAAATCAACTTACTTCTAACTTTCGAGGCAATTTGATTCGGGTCGTCTTGAGAAGATTGTATCCCTGACAAGGTTCTCTTTACGGCCTTATCAAATTGTTCTTGCTCAAACGAGGGATTGATGATCACGTCACTAAAAATTTCTAAGAAAACATCACTATGTTTGGTCAAGCATTGACCAAAAGCACCACGACCGGTTGTGGACAATCGAGCACCGATATTATCAACCTTTTCGTCAATTTCTGATTTTGTCATACTCGGTGTCCCCGTACTCATTAATGACCCGGAAAGATCTACATATCCTGTTTTATCGATATCATCTACTTCCAAGATAGGAGGACTATCTAAAGAAATTTGGTAATTAATCAACGGAAGTTTATGATTTTCCACAACGATCAATTTGAGTCCATTGTCCAAAGTAGTTTGGGTATACTTACCTATTTTTATTGGTTTAGCAGGAGCTGACTTAGGTGCAGTAGCTCGCCAATCATTTACTTCAACTTCTGGTTTTTCAAGCATTTTATCCGCGGTTTTCGGATTACAAGCGAAAGCCAAAAAAGCGACGCTACATGCTACGATATATACATATATTTTTTTCATTTTATCAATTATTATGCATTCTTAAGGATTAAGGATTTGCGGGTTTTGGCATATAATAAAGAACGACACGATTATTTTTAACAAAGTATTTTTTGGCCGCTGCCATAATATCTTCTTTCGTTACGGCCAAATATCGATTCAATTCTGAATTTACGCGAGAAGCATCGTCGAAATAGGTTTTTGAACTGGCAAGATTCTCTGCTACACCTGCAAGACTTGCATTCTGATTAATCAAATTTACTTCGATCTGATTTCTTAATTTCTCAAATTCTTGATCGGACATCAACTCCGTTTGAATTTTGGCGACTTCTGCATCCATCCCTGTTTCTAAAACGTCTGGATCAATTCCACCATTTACAATTCCAAAAGATAAAACAACCCCGGGATCTTCTAAGCCGAGCGGGAAACTCCCTACGAATAAAGCTAATTGTTGATCATCGACCAGTGATTTATTAAATCGAGAACTTTCTCCTTGGGATAATAATTGCGCGGCCATATCTACAGCGTAATAATCTGGCGAATCCAATCCAACCGTTCTATATATCTGTACAACTGCTGGTAATTGAATATTGTCATAAATCGTATCTCGTACTTCTGCTGTCAGTGGTGCAGGTCTCTTATTTGGGCGTGGAATTTCCCCCACTCCTTTTGGAATAGAACCGAAATACTTTTCCACCAAAAGTTTGGTTTCAGTATATTCGATATCACCAGCTACTACCAATACGGCATTATTTGGCACATAAAACGTCTTATAAAAATTCTTGTAGTCTTCTTCCGTTGCCGCATCCAAATGTTCCATGGAACCGATGATTGGCCAACTATAAGGATAATCTGGATAAGCACGTACCATTGATTCTTCCAGAATAGAGCCATATGGTTGATTGTCCGTTCGTTGTCTACGTTCTTCTTTAACGACCAAGCGCTGTGTCTCAACACCTTTCGTATCAACAATGGCATGCATCAATCGCTCTGATTCCAACCATAAGCCTAGTTCTAATTCGTTGCTTGGTAAAATCTCGAAATAATACGTTCGGTCAAAACTGGTGTTGGCATTCAACGTACCTCCTGCCGATTCCACATAACGTGAATATTCTCCTCTTGGAATATTCTTGGAGCCTTCAAAAAGTAGATGCTCGAAGAAATGAGCAAATCCTGTTCTATCTGGGTTTTCGTTCTTCGAGCCAACATGATACATGATGGATACAGATACGGTTGGACTGGTATTATCTTGATGCATGATGACATCTAAACCATTATCCAATTGAAATTCTTGATATTCTATATTTAACTGAGCTATTGAAACTAGTCCAGCAAAAATGAATATCAGTGAGAGTATGATTCTCATAATTGCAGTTTTGTGAGTAAAAGAATGCCACAAAATTACAACATGAAGTCCTTATGGACAGAAATCTCCGATAAAACCGAACGATACGTCGATCAAAGCACTTAATATTTAAGAATTCAATTCATTTTAAACTCCAAACTGTCTCAAATGATGATCCAAATGTTTGGAATATAAGGTATTCCACTCTTTGACAGATAACTTCCCAAAAGAATGAGATTCGCGCTGATCATAATGAGAGGTTCCTAAATCGTAGGTCTTTTGAAGGTAGGAAATCAACCTCGATTTTTCTTTCTCAAAATCGCGTTCATCAGAAATCATGAAAACCGGTGCAGTTCTTCCATTTTTAGGATATGGTTTCGGGCCAACCACCTGTTGCTTAGCGAATAATTTTATCATAAACCGTGCAAATGCATTGGGACGAGGATGAATATTCTCGTGATCCAATTCATAAGCTACGCAACAATGAGCCAACATTTGAGCAACATGCATTTTACCCCATAGAGGCGTCGTGTCATTGCTTAGTTGATTTATCCTATCAAATGTATGTGCTAGTTCCTTCGGATCGAACAGATTCGCATATTGATTCATTAATAACCTGGATTTTGTTGTAAACCTGGATTAGCTGCTAAATCATTAGAAGGAATAGGGAAAATATTTCTAAATGGTTCTGTTTTCGCCCCTTCCATGACATTGCCTTTCCACTGCCAAAGGTAATCCCCATCCGTGAACTGACCAAATCGAACCAAATCTGTACGTCTGTGGCATTCCCAATACAATTCTTTCGCTCGCTCATCTAATATGACATCTAGATCTAGGGCATCCGCCGTAATATTTCCAGAGGTAGTCGAATACGCTCTTTCTCGTAATGCATTAAAATATCCCAACGCTTCTTCCTGAGAGCCATTTGCTCCCCGAAGAATTGATTCTGCCGCCATCAAATAAACGTCGCCCAATCGAAACATAGGAAAATCAGTGTCTGGAAAATCTAAATTGGATCCAGGTAATCCATCACTCGTAACATTTTTAAACTTGGTGACCGCATATCCTTCCGTAAATTCAACGACATCCTCAATATCCAAATTATGCCCCTCGCTGTAGAAAATAGCTCTTCTATCAAAGGAATTTAAATCAATTTGATAGGTATAATCTGGTTTATCCATATATAAGTAAATCGTATAACTCTCTGCCTCGTCGATAATAATATCTCCGCCATCATATTCTAAAAGGCCATCCTGTTCTGCATCTCCTAAATGTACGTCCCAAGAACCATTACTTCTGAATTTCAAACCTCCTGCCGATAAGTCCAATTGAACATAAAAGGCATTTAACTCAGGATCATATTCCATTTCTGTATCGACAGAATTTCCATTTGGGGTTGCATCTCCTATCAGACTCCATTCTCTTCTTTCAAATTCATAAGAATCATCATTCAGATCAACACGGACGTAGTATAAACCTGCTTCGCCTAATTTAATATTATCACCATTTACTTCTAAAATTCCGTCGCCATCAGAATCTCCTAAGATTTGAGGATTTGATCCAGGGAATTTAGTGATAAAAAATTCTCCACCATCATCTGGAAAATATACATGTCCTTCATAGACTTTATCAGCCAGCATCGATGTTAACGAAAAGTCCGTATCCGTGGCATCAAAATTCTGTGTAGAATTCGGAATATAGATTTTAGGGTAACTGCCCGTTTGACCTTCGTTGGAAGCGATATAAACGCCACCTCCCGGAGGAAATTTCTCAACCAATTGACGAGTTGTTCGTACACCTCCCCATCCATTAATGACGCCCGATTCATCGGCTGGCATATCACCACCTATCGCTGCACGAATAATAAAGGTCATACCACCCCAAGTTCTGGTATTGTTCCCGTCAAAATTCACAGGAAAGATAATCTCTGGAGATGTATGGTTATCTGCCAAGAATAGATTTGGATAACTTGGATCCAATGTATAACCGGCATCAATGACTTTCTTACAATAGTCTAATGCTTCTTGATATTTCTCCTGATCAATATATACTTTGGCATTCAAATACAATTTTGCCAATAATACCTGAACAGCTGCCTGATCCGCTCGACCATATTCATTCATTCTGGCAGGAGTTATGGTATTTTCAATTTCTTTTAATTCCGATTCGATGTAATTGAATAAATCTTGAGGACTGGCTTGCTTCGGGAAAAATGAACCTACTGGATCATCTTCTGTAACAAAAGGTACATTTCTGAATAAATCCAATGCATGCCAATAACTCAATGCTCTAAGAAATCTGGCTTCTGACCGATATAACTCTATATCTGCTTTGAGGTCTGACTCAACACCGCGTTCATCCAGCACATTCGGTTCTGTTTGACGAATAAATTCATTACAAAGCGTAATTTGATATAAAATTCTGCTGTAATGCGCATAAATAAAAGCATCCGATGCGCTCCAGGTTTGAGCGTGAAAATCTTTAATGGTTTGATCATTCCAACCGACTAAGGCCTCCTCGGTAGTGAATTCTTGATGGTA
The DNA here is from genome assembly GCA_020628475.1 of Saprospiraceae bacterium. Lineage (GTDB taxonomy): Bacteria > Bacteroidota > Bacteroidia > Chitinophagales > Saprospiraceae > JAHDFB01. Next base: position 49,795 of record JAHDFB010000010.1, read on the forward strand.
AAAATAACCACGTAGATATTGCCCAAATCCTTCATCCAATCCGCTAATATCACTTTGACCTGCAGGACCTTCTTGACCAGATACGGCTAATCCAGCATATAATTTGGCGAGCACACCCAAATAGCTATTAGGATCATCATAAACAATTCCTGAGGTTACTAAATCATCATCCAATGGACTCGTATTTAAGTCTCCAAAACAAGAACTTAAAAACAAGGCAACTAAAAGTATAAATATATATTTCATCTTCATTTTTGTTCTATTATCTATGATTAAATTTGAATGCTTAGTCCTAATAAATATGTCCTAGCTCTAGGATATAAATTATTATCTATTCCTAAATTGGTTTCAGGATCCAATCCCGTATAATTCGTAAATACAATCGGATTTTGAACGGTTGCATATACTCTAAAATACCTCTTGGTCAATGGCGTGAAATCATATCCAAGGGTAAAATGATCAAATCGTAAGAATGATGCATCACGAACAAAATGATCACTAAAAGTAAGATTAGCTTGTTGTTCCACATTGTTATCAATGGCTGCCTGATGCACATTAACAATTACGCCAGAAGGATTATATAAACCAGCCAATGCTCCAATATTTGTTTCAACGTTATTATACATTTTGTTACCTACATTCGCTCTACCAGCGAACGAGAAATCAAATTGCTTGAAATTCAAATTACTCGTAAATCCAAAAATATACTTTGGAAAAGGATTTCCAGCTCGATATTTATCTTCCAAAGTAATCATGCCATCATCATTTCGATCTACAAATTCGCCTTCTATAATAGTACCATCGTCATCATACTTTTGTTCATACACATAGAATGAATTTGGCGTAAAACCAACACTATGTACTTGTATTTGACTTCCGACCCCACCGGCAACACCTCCAGTTAATATTCCAACGTACGTCGAATCTTCTGAGGTATTTAACTTGATAATCGTACTTTCATTATAAGCCATATTTGCTCCGATATTCCACCGGAAATCTTTGGTTTTCACAGGTGTGTAATTCAATGAAAGTTCTACTCCTCTACTCACCATATCTCCAATATTGGTTACAATCTCATTGGTCAAATTAGAACCACCAGGGACCGTAATATTATTTAACAGGTCTTTTGTAAATCTTCTATAAACATCTACTGAACCATCCAATCGGTCTTTAATGACATTAAAATCAGCCGCTATATTGACCGTAGAAGTCTCTTCCCATTTAATATTTTCGTCATATCCATTCGGTCGAATCGTAGTCACATAACGATCACCAAATTGGTATTGTGCTGTTTCAAATCCTGTCTGATAAATTCCTTGATAAGCATACAGTCTAGATCCTCGTCCAATATCCTGTTGTCCAGTGACTCCCCATCCTGCACGAATTTTCAAGTAGTTGAAATATCTGCTATTCGATTCCAACACTTTATAAGCAATACTTGCTGCTGGAAATAATCCCCACCTATTTTCAGGAGAAAATCGTGAAGCACCATCTCTTCTTAAAGATACATTCGCGAAAAGTCGATCATTAAAACTATATTGTGCTCGACCAAATAATGAAACTAAATATAGCTCTTCTTTATTTTCATCCTCCACCGTTTCTGTTGGGCTTCCGGCACTATCTGAATTTTTGAAATCACTCTGCCAATAAAAGTGTTGCCAAGAATATCCGGCCATGACATCAAATCCATGTTTCCCGAAGTCTTCTTTATAGTTTAGAAAACTTTCCCACAAACTGTTTCTTGAAACGGAGCTATACTGATTATTTACACCTCCACCGGTATCGGCATCAAATGCAAAAGCAGCAATATCTGGAACAACCACCGTACCGTTTCCAGTTGAATAGTCATAGGCTAAATTAAGATTAGCACGTAGAGCTTTCAAGAATGGCATTCTATAATCTACATTAACAGATGAAATGTATCGAGCTACTCTCGAATCATCACTTTTTAATTCCAATAAAGCCACCGGATTGGTAGGCGCCAATTGATTCGGAAATCCTTGCGTACCGGCAGTCCAAGTCGTATATCCTCCATAAGGAGAATTTTCATCAAGAACAGCTTTAGTGGGATCAAATGAAACTGCATTTCCTATCGCTCCTCGATCCGCAAAATGATTTCTATTAAAACTACTTTTAAAATTAGCTTTTACTTGAAGTGTATTATCCAAAAATCCTGGTGTCAAACTGATCGCTGACGTGATTCTGTTAAAATTATCGGTTTTAAGGACTCCATTCTTGTTTGTGTAACCCAAAGAAACACGATAGGGAATTCCAGAAACACCACCTGATAAACCAAGATTGTGATCCGTACTAAGCGCTGTTCTGTAAATTTCACTTTGCCAATCGGTGCTTTCATCTCCCAATAATTCTAATGCAGGATCTCCTTCCTCATAGCGTTCTGATATAATTGATCTAAATTCATCTGCATCCAACACATCAACTCGTCTCGTATTTGATGAAGAAGCCACATTAGCATTATAGCTGACTTGAATCTTTTTATTAATATTTCCTTTTTTCGTAGTAATTAAAATGACACCGCCAGAAGCCCTACTTCCATAAATAGCCGTAGCAGATGCATCCTTTAACACTGTAAATGTTTCAATATCATTCGGATTGATAAGATTTAACGGATTTCTTGAGCCTGAGGGGCCTCCATTATCGATAGGAACATTATCTATTATAATTAATGGAGCGTTCGAGGCCTCCAAAGAAGAAAGTCCACGTATTAAAATGCTTGCTCCACCACCCGGCCCCGGGTCGGTTGTTATACTGACTCCAGCAATTTTTCCAGCCAACAATTCTTGTGGACTCGTGATGGCACCTTTATTAAATTGTTCCGTACTGACAGAAGCAATCGATCCGGTCGCATTCTCTTTTTTGACCGTTCCGTATCCTACAACAACGATATCTTCTAAAACTTCACCAGAATTTAAAGCGACATCAATGACCGTTCGTCCATTAATTGGGATCTCCACAGTGGCATATCCAGTAAAACTAACCACTATACTCGTGGCAGAGTTAGGGACTTCCAAGCTATATTTACCATCTATATCTGTAATCGTTCCAACAAAGGTTTCTCCTTGCACAACCACGTTGGCGCCAATTAATTCGGTACCATCAGTAGCATCGGTAACCAGTCCAGTAATGGTAGTCTGAGCAACCGCAAATAAGGGTATCAGAACCAATAACATTGCTAAATTGAAGCTTTTAAGCAAATAAAATTTAGTAGGATTCATCAAAATTAATTTAATATTTTTATTGACTATTCGCGGTAAAAATAAAAATTTATATGTACTTTGCGTCATATTGACAATAACTTATTTAATTACACTTACTAAAATGAGATAAAATGAATGTACGTCTACTATTAATGGCTCTTTTTAGCTTTCTATTTTTGACAGGCTATAGTCAGAGCATTGGAATAATTGGTGACGCCACTCCTGGTGGTTGGGATGCAGATACTGACATGACACAGGATCCTGACAACGCCGACCTATTTACTATTGACATCACATTGACAAATGGAGCCGTTAAATTCCGTCAAGATGACGCATGGGACATCAACTGGGGGTCTGTAGATTTCCCTACTGGTACTGGAGAACAAGGCGGTGCTAATATTCCTGTATTTGCAGGTGATTATTCCGTTTGGTTTAATATTGCCACAGGAGAATATTCTTTCACCGTACAATCGGATATTGGAATTATCGGAGATGCTACTTCCGCCAATTGGGACTCTGATATAGATATGTATCAAAATCCTGATAATCCTGACAAATATTTCACCATCCTTGATTTAACGGTCGGAGAAGCCAAATTTAGACAGGATGATGCTTGGGATATTAACTGGGGTAGCTCAGATTTTCCGACTGGAACAGGTGTTATGGGAGGTGATAATATTCCCGTTGACAAAGCTGGTGAATACATGATTGATTTTGATAAATCAACAGGTGAATATTCTTTCGGTGAAGTTATTACCTTTAGTTCTATTGGAATTATTGGTGATGCAACTCCTGGCGGATGGGATAGCGATACCGATCTAATGCAAAGTGCTGCTGATCCAAATGTTTGGTCTGCGAATCTTACCTTAACTGATGGTGGTGCTAAATTCCGAGCAAATGATGAATGGGTCATTGATTGGGGTGGAACGGATTTCCCTTCAGGCGTTGGTGTACAGGGTGGTGACAATATTCCAGTTGTAGCGGGAGAATACAAAGTCAGTCTAAACACGGAAACAGGAGAATATAACTTCCAAGAAATTGTGGATTACGCTACTGTTGGTATCATTGGTGATGCCACACCGGGTGCATGGGATAGTGACACGGATATGGAAAAGGACGAAATGGATGGTTCCATGTGGTCTTTACGTATTATCTTAACAGATGGAGAATTGAAATTCCGAGCAGATGATGATTGGGCCGTTAATTGGGGATCTGGAGATTTCCCAACTGGAATAGCTGAACAAGATGGTGCTAATATTCCAATTCCTGCAGGAGAGTATATTATTAGCTTCAACAGTGTAACTGGTGAATATAATTTCGAAGAGATTGTTGTATACTCAACGGTTGGTATAATAGGGACTGGATCTCCGACCATGGGTTGGGATGATGACACCGATATGATTAAAAATGCGGATAACGAGTTCCTTTTTGAATTAGAAGCCACTTTAGTAGATGGAGAAGTTAAATTTAGAGCAGAAGATGATTGGGCTGTAAATTGGGGTGCTGAAGAATTCCCTGACGGTGTTGGTACTCAAGATGGACCAAATATTCCAGTTACTGCTGGAACCTATGCAATATCATTAGTCACTGATACCGGAGAATATAGTTTTGCTACACCAGATGCAACGAAAGAATTTTTAAATCCTGCTTCTGTAAAACTATATCCGAACCCAGCTGTCGGAACCATTCGATTAGATGTGAATGATGATCGACTTAGTGGAGATATACAAGTAACGATCTTAAATATGAACGGTAAAATTGTTGCAGAAAATTCAATAAATACCTTTACTAATAATTCTATCGATGTTCAACACTTACAAGCTGGACATTATATGGTTAGACTTCAGGCAGAAAATGCTTTAGTCGGTAAAAAATTAACTATTGTAAAATAGAATCACAAATGAAAGGCCTGAACGTCAAGTCAGGATCAAGGTATTAATGCCCCTTTTAAGGCAATACTAACTAGGGCTATTCAGCGTCATGCTGAATAGCTTTTTTTGTGACAGCTGCTACCAATCCTTCAAAAATATTATCGACCTTTGAACGAGCTAAATAAAATTATCTGTATGCAACATGTCTTAAGCGCTAGTCTTATATTCATATTATTTGGATTTCTTGCTTGTAATCCTAAGTCTACTAACATGCAAACATCTACAAAAGATCATCTGTATACGAATGCACTGATTAACGAATCTAGTCCTTATCTCTTGCAGCATGCCCATAACCCAGTCAATTGGTATCCATGGGGAGAAGAAGCTTTGGAAAAAGCTAAAAAAGAAGACAAACTAATCATAGTTTCCATTGGATATGCCGCTTGTCACTGGTGTCATGTTATGGAGCACGAATCCTTCGAAGATAGTTTAGTAGCTTCGATAATGAACGAGTATTTCGTCCCGATAAAGGTAGATCGAGAAGAACGTCCAGATGTGGATGATGTATACATGACAGCCTGCCAATTAGTAACAGGTGGCGGAGGCTGGCCATTGAACGCATTTGCATTACCTGATGGTAAACCTATTTGGGCAGGTACCTATTTTCCAAAAGATCAGTGGATTAAAATTTTGGAGCAATTTAAAAAGTTAAAAGAAACGGATTATCAATCTTTAAAAGATAATGCTCAGCAACTTACGGAAGGAGTAAAATCGCAGGATGATATTGTCAAAAGTGCTTTAAAGTCAGACTTTAATCAAGAAGCACTCACTCAATTTAATAAAAATATTTATGCCGTATCGGATTATCAAAACGGCGGACGTGTGGGAGAACCAAAATTTCCCATGCCCAGTATTTATGATTATCTGTTAAAACAATATCGAATTACCAATGATGATAAAGCCTTAAAAACTATTGATATTACTTTAGAGAAAATGGCTAAAGGTGGTATTTATGATCAACTAGGAGGAGGCTTTGCTCGATATTCTACGGATCGTGTTTGGTTAGCACCTCACTTCGAAAAGATGCTTTATGACAATGGTCAACTGGTTTCGGTATACTCGAAGGCCTATGCCCTCACCAAAAATCCATTATACAAAAAGGTCGTAGAAGAGTCCTTAGCCTTTATTGATAGAGAACTTACACATGGTACCGGAGCATTCTATAGCTCTTTGGATGCAGATACAGAAGGAGAAGAAGGTAAGTTTTATGTTTGGACCGCTGACGAATTAAAAGAGCATTTGGGAGAAGAAATTTATCCTATTTTCAAAGAATACTATTCTGTGGCGGAGAAAGGGAACTGGGAACACACCAACATACTTCATCGCACCAAAGACATTGCCGCGATTGCTAGTGATTTTGGCATGGAAGAATCAGAAATTGTAAAAATTATTGAACAAGCTAAATCGGATCTTTTAAAGATCAGAAACGATCGACCTCGTCCAGGCTTAGATGATAAAGTGATCACAAGTTGGAATGCATTAATGATTTCAGGATATATTGATGCGTTCAAAAGCTTTGGTGATGATACATACCGACAAAAAGCGCTGAAAGCTGTTGATTTCGTTTTAGAACAACAAATGAACAAGGAAGGACAATTGTTCCGAAATTTCAAAGATGGCAAATCCAGTATCAATGCATTTCTCGATGATTATGCATTGACGATCCTCGCCTTAGTGGATGCCTATGAAATCAGCTTCGATGTGAAGTATCTAGAGGCAGCAGACCTTTTGGCAAAACATGTCTTCAAATACTTCTTGAATGAAGAAACAGGAATGTTCTATTATACTTCCTCCTTAGATCCTCCATTGGTTGCTCGTAAAACAGAACTTAATGACAATGTAATTCCAGGAAGTAATTCGGCTATGGGAAGAGCTCTTCTTGAGCTAGGGACATTAAATTATAATTCGGATTATGTAAAGCACAGCAATCAAATGTTGTCTAATATGAATGAACAGTTAACCACAAATGAACGCAGCGATTTTAGTGCTTCGTGGTCTATTCTATATAACGATGTAGTTCATGCACCCTACGAAATTGCCATTGTAGGCCCTAAAGCGGATCAATTGCGAGATGAAATGAGTCAGTACTTTCTACCCGATGCACTATTCTTGGGTGGAAAAACAGAGGGTAGCATGAAAATGTTGGAAGGCAAGCTACAAGGTGATGACACGTTCATTTACGTTTGTCAAAATAAAGTATGTAAATTTCCAGTACAAGATGTGGAAAGTGCTGTAAAACTTGTTACGCGTTAGAAGCTGGCACGATATTAGCTGCTAGTAATTTACGTATTAAATAAATCATTAATATATAATTATGAAAGCCGTTAATTTATCTTTATTTTTTTGTTTGCTTAATGGATTACTGGTGGCTCAAAACGCCTACCCTGTTATTGACTTCACCAATACGGTATTCAATGAAAATGATTCAACATTTACAATTCAATACAGTTTTAGTGATACGGATAACACTATTTTTGATGTTGACCTTATTCTAACCAATTCTGAGAGTGACAGTTTCAATTCTGTTCAAAGCGATGCTACTGGAGATATTGGATCAAATATTGACGCCGATGGTATAAAAACCATTATTTATAAGCATAATTCTAATGATATTACGACTGTTCATTTGAGATTGGTCATTTCAGATAATGAAGCCATTGACATTGCAAGTATCGTTGCAGAGGTTGATCAAGAAAGGGTCCAAGGATATTTGGAACAAATCGAAGGTATTCGACATCGAACGGCTGGTGTAGATCACCTAGAAGCTACCAAACTTCTGATGGAAACGCATCTCACTGATCTATCATTACAAGCAGAAAATAGCGTCTTTGACTTTGAAGGTTATGAAGCGGATAATTACACCTCTGTTCAAGAAGGACTCACTGCTCCACAAATGGAATATCTAGTCGGAGGACATTATGATACGGTGGATGAATCGCCTGGAGCCGATGATAACGGAACAGCCATCGCCGGAATGATGGAAGTGTCTACCGTTTTGGCAAAATATAATTTTAACAAAAGTATTCGATATGTAGCTTGGGATTTAGAAGAAGAAGGACTTCTTGGCTCCTTAGATTACGTCAATAATACGCTTGAAGAAGAACAAGATATTCAAGGGTATCTCAATTTTGAAATGATTGGATACTATGATGACACTCCAAATAGTCAGACCTTGCCATTTGGATTTGAGCAAATCTTTCCAGATGCCTACGAAGAAATCAGTTCAAACGAATTCAGAGGTGATTTCATCTCCAATATTGGTAATACAGATTCTTCAGAAGGTATCATGCAAGATTTTGAAGAAATCGCAGAAAACTATGTGCCAGAATTAAAAGTAATATCTGTAGCGGCACCCGGAAATGGTTCTTCAACTCCGGACCTTGCTCGAAGTGATCATGCCGCCTTCTGGTTAAAAGGAATTCCTGCCATTATGCTCACAGATGGTGCTAATTTTAGAAATCCCTATTATCACAGTCCAGATGATACTTCGGACAAATTAGATTTTGAATTTATGACCAACACTATCAAAGCCTCCGTTGCTTATTTAGCAGAAAAAGCTGAAATTACGCACAATAGCTTTGCCGATCTAGCGATTGACAGTTTGGTTGTGTTTAATGCAGAACAAGATTTTAGTAATTTCAGATTGAAGATTTACCCGAATCCAAGTATGGATAAAATCATCGTTGATGCCTTCGATTTACAAAACAATACGGATAAGCAGTATAGAATTTATGACCAATTTGGTAAAATGATCACCCAAGGTGAACACAACTTCCATTATAATGGTCAATTACACATCAAGTTTTATGACATTCCTCCAGGACAATATATTTTCTATATTTCCGATAGTTCAGGAAAAAGTAGTCGAAAACGCTTTATTGTTCAGTAAAAATAGCCCGTATTTCTTCAATAAAAGAAGGCTCAGGAACGGTTTCCCCCATGACTAAATAAGTGAAATGCTCAGCCATGATTTCCTCTGGATGTATATTGTAAGAAGTATTTTTACCAATCTTGTCAAAAAGATCCGAAGAAGCATTAAAATCATGGCTGACTACTTGACCGTCTTTCAGTAACAAATCAAAATCCTCATTGAGCTCCAATAGTTTTAAATCTAAATATTGAAAGAAACTGCCACCATCATATGGCCTGTTAGACAAGGTTGAAAATATTACGGCTTTTTCCTCTCCATCTATGCTTACTTGAATATAATGTTCAAAAAACGGAGCATCTGGATTCGTTATCTTAATATTTTTAAGTGCATCAGGAAATGTAATACGTTCACAAGGCTTAAATTGAATCGTACCATACAACTTCGTCCTTAAAGTTGCATCATGTCGACTTAGGACGTGAAACAACTCATGTAAAAACAAATGTAAGTCGGGATTTTCACGGACCACAATGAAATTTTGACGTGTGTAGCCAGCTGCACCGCCTTCTTCCTTACAGGTACTTTTTACCAATTGAATATCAGTAGGTAATTCAATGTTCAATTGCAAGGACTGAATTTTTTCTTGGGCCTCTTGCACTACTTTTCTTGTAGCTGCTATTTCTTTAGAAGACCACTCCTCTGCTTGCTCAGAAGCAAAAGCTAAATAATCTGCTTCTCCGGCATTTTCAGATATCTGTGTTTTAGAAGCGAAATCAAAGGTTCCTTGTGATTGACTAAATTCGTCAGAACTACCTAATAATTTCTGTGCTTCTATCTTAGAAGTCAAGTGGATAGTCGAATTTAAAAATGGTATGGTACGATCCATAGTTGATTCTTTCGATTGACAGCAAATACTGGTAATTAGCAAACTGGAAATTATAAATATAAAACTACTTTTCATTGATTTAGATTAAAGTTTAAAATAGACATTTGTTACGTTCTACTAGATTGAACAAATTACTAGAAAACATGTTATTCTGGGGCTGTATTTCGATTCCATAATTGAATAGTTGAAGCACTAAAAAATAACACTAATATTAAATTTAAATATCCACCCATTACAATAAGCCATACCGTGCCACTCAAATAGTTATTAAAAAGGCCTTCTAACAGAAATGGAATTAAAGGGTAAAACAAGATTATCCAACGAGTATACAAGCTTTTTCCTGTCCAAACCAAGTAAATAAAAAGGATAGAACAAATCGCAAAAATAGGATATACAAACATTCTTAAGGTCTGATTAATATCTCTAGACAATGCCGTCAATTCCAACAAATCAAGATTATATTCAAGTGCAATCCTGGCACTAGCCCCAATAGAAATATAGGCCGCATGTACGACACCATAAGAAATCAATATAGCTCCAAAACTAAGGATTACCAGATTTCTTAAAAGTACTGGCGCCGGCTTTAAAGCATCATACAAATGAACCAGCCCCAAGAGATAAAACCAACTAGCGAATAGTGCAGTAATACCACCCCACTTTAATCGTTGTTCGGATATCCCTGAAATATTTTCTAAAACATTCGTACTTGTCGGGTTAAAATACAATAACATGTCACCACTAAATAGTATGAGACCACCTAAAATGGCACATAATCCAGTAATATTTTTTCGCGATAGATGCATGCTATTCTTCAAGATCTAAATAGTAGTAGTCCCATTACTAAAAATTGCATGTAGCTTCTGTTCAGAAGGACGCAGGGCAAAAAAGAACAATAAAAGAAAGATGGCATATCCTACATACAGCACGTTTCCTGTCACAAAGTATATAAGCATGACGATGATCAATGCAAATTCAGATGTCATCATTCGTAGCAAAGAACTCGTTGCATAGATATTTTCTTGTATGCTAGCATCTTTAGAGATCGCCGTTTTCATTCGAGTATTAAAAATAAAATTTCCAACTAAAATCAATGCGATGGAACTGATCGGTGCTACATACATCCAAAATCCATCTTCACTCCCCCAGTGAAAATCAAAGGTCTTTTGTACATAAAGAAACACCGCAATGATTCCAATTTGAATCATTAAAAATGCGAGATGTAATCCTTGAACTTTTTTAATTGTATTCATATAATCTCTACTTATCTACTGGGTAATCTAATAATTGCGCCCACTCCGTCCACGATCCGTCATATATGGAATATTCTGTTCTACCGATAAGATGTGCTGCCATAAGAATAATACAGGCGGTCAGTCCTGATCCACAACTAAATGTCAGCATTTTTTGTCGAATATCTAAGTCCTTAAAAATCGCTTCCAAAGCTTCCCTTTTCTTAAAACGACCATTTTCCAATACATGTTTGAATGGTAGATTCTTTGAATGAGGAATATGACCTCCTCGAAGTCCTTTTCGAGGTTCCGGCACCAAAGCACAGAACCGCCCTTCTGATCGTGCATCAATCACCTGAACGGACTGTTCCTCCAAATCCTGATAAATGGCTTTTGCCGTCTTGAAATAAGCGTCTTCAAAGTTGGCCTCAAAATCTCCTGCTCCATGTACATCCCTGTGCTTATCAACAGTAGCCCCTCCCATTTCAATCCATGCATCTAAGCCTCCATCTAATACGGCCACCTGGTCATGTCCCATAGCCTTGAATAAATACCATAGTCTTGGAGCAGAATAAATACCTAAATTATCATAGATGATAACCTTACTTTGTTTATTGATGCCCAAAGATTGAACCACGTTTTCAAACGCTTTAGGACTAGGAACTGTATTCGGCAATTCGGAAGATAGATCACTAAAATGAGATTTTAATCCAACTTTGATGGCACCCGGAATGACTTTCCCAGGATGCTGTGCTTGTAGCCCCGACTTATTACTTGCAGGACTTACGTCCAAAAGTACAGTATCTTCTTTAGCATCCATATTATGCAGCCAATCCGCTTGTATTAAATCATTCATATTAGAATTCAGATTTAGGAATTTCTCGCTCAAATATGAGCTTCACTACTTTTTGGCTCTCACTTTTCTTGATGGATGGTTCAAAAGCTACAAAACGCCAGCCCAAATAGCCATATTCGTTCATTACGTCTAAAACATCCTCTTTTGGTTTTTTCGACCAAGTATTCACCTTGATCTCAACCCCTTGATATTCGTATCGTTTCAATGATTCTGAGTTTAATTATATACTAAATTATATCTTCTATCGAAACTAGCAAACTAATTCACGGCAATATCGGGTCTGTATTTCGGTAAGCTATCGTCCAACATGATTGATTGCGGACTTAAACCTGTGAAACGTTTCATTTCTTTAATGAAATGACTTTGGTCATGATATTGATACTTGACGACATACTCCATCCAATTGCGATGATCATTTTCCAGTATTTCATGTAGGCAAGATCGGAATCGCTTCATCATCATATACTTTTTGGGCGTAAGCCCCGTTTCCTTTTTAAAATGACGCTCTATAGTACTCGTAGAATAAGCTAAGCGACTTTCTAGTGCTCCTACCGTATAAAAGTCATCCCTTTCTGAATAAAGATCCAAAATAAAACCCACACGATCTTCTTCCATCAGGTCCGTAAAATATTGATCCAATTGTGCTCCAATCGAAAGATTCGGCATCGTTTTCCATGCCATTCCCAATTTGTCAATGGAGGGGCCAAATAACTTATTTGCCAATATCAAAGGTGCTTTCGTAAGCATCTCACTTTTCAATCGAACAAAAGGAAGCAACGAAGCTACGGCATTCGATTTAAAGCGCACCACAACAGCAGATTGTAATTCTGTAAAATCCAGTAAAATTTGATCATACATCACCGTTGATATAAAAGCTTGATGCATTCTTAGGCTATATTGAGGATGCATAATAGCTATACTGCCCTGTATAGGGAACACTAATTCAGGAGTGATCCCGGCATAGCTACTGATGAATTTCGAATCTGAAAATAAGCCTTGTATATCTCGAATGATCCAATAGTATTCGATATACTTGGATAAGCGATGACAATTTGGATAGACCTTATGTTGCATATGTGCTAAAATACAAGCTGCTAAATTAGACCTCTATTAAGGAACTCAAGGATTAGTTCTATCAATCGATCAATTTTGTAGACCATTTACTTTTCTGCAACAATCGAATAAACCAATGGAAGTAAGTGCTCTGTATGTTTAAGACGATATTTAGATGCTTCGACCTCTTTTAAAGGAGGGATAAAATGATAGGGTGCATAATCGTATTCTTGGAAATCCTTGATTACTAAACCAGCATCGATTAATGCCATTATTGTTTCTGATAGACTATGATTCCACGTAATCATTTGATCGTTTAAATTGGCTGATCGATCGGCATATGTACCTTCTTCAACCTCTACGATGGCTCCCTGGTTAAAATAGGAAAAGGCAAAATCATCTACATCATCATTGTACATCCAAATAACAGGGTGAAAATCAGCCATCACAAATCGACCTCCTGGTTTTAAAGATTCATAGATCGTCTTCGCCCAGGCCTTCAAATCTGGTAACCAAATAATCGTGCCATAGGAAGTGAAAACAATATCATAATGATCCGAGACATGTTCCCTCAAGGAATAGAGATCACAATTTACGAACTGAACATCCTGATTTAATTCCGTTGCTAACGTTCGTGCCAATTCAATCGATTTATCGGACAAATCTACACCAGTTACACGTGCTCCCATTCGACTCATGGAAATAGAATCTTGTCCAAAATGACATTGTAAGTGTAATACGGATTGTTGTTCAATGTTTCCTAATAAATCGAGCTCAATACGCTTCAAGGTATTTTTCCCTGCCTTAAAGCTGGGCATATCGTAAAAAATGGAATCTTGATGCACAGCCGTTTTCTTATTCCACGCGATTTTGTTGATCTTTTTATAATCTTTCATGACTATTCAAACTATTATTTCTACTTCACGAATGGATGCAATATCCGTAATTCTAAAAAATTATGCAATAATGTCACAATAATTTTACTTTTTGTAAGGTTTACTTTACATTATGTAAATAAAACTTTACTTTTGAACTAAAATATTATTGTATGAATACTTCTTATCTGATTCCGCATCGCTACAAAGTGCTAGGATGGATCCTATTTATTCCTTCGCTCATCATTGCCTTTCTGACAATTCTTTACGAATGGACGCCTCCCCTCTTTACCTTTAAGACCTTTACCTTGGCTCATGATGAAATCTTCGGTAAGGATATATATTTTGGAATAATAGAAACCAATATGTTTGCTGAAATAATTGGTCTATTAGCCATCATTGGTGGTCTAATTGTCGCTTTCGCTAAAACAAAACAAGAGGACGAATTGATTCAATCCATGCGCTTGAGGTCATTGGTTTGGGCCACTTACATCAACTATGCCGTATTGTTTATTGCTATTGCTTTTGTATTTGGTATCGCATTCTTTTGGGTGCTCATATTTAATATGTTTACACTACTTTTACTCTTCATTGCACGATTTCATTATTCCATATACCGATTAAATACCCAAGTTCGACATGAAGAATAATATTAAAATAGAGCGCGCTAAAAATAATTTAACACAGGCTAAATTAGCAGAATTAGCTCAAGTAAGTAGGCAAACGATCAATACCATCGAACAAGGGAAATATGTACCTTCAACAATGCTCGCTCTCAAATTAGCTAGTATCTTTAAAGTAGAAGTATCCGATATATTTCAACTGGAAGAAGAAGATTGGGAATAAATCAATCGACTGGGCAACTCCTTTAAAGAACTAATACATAGATCAATATGGGGATGTATATATGGTGTAGGATGCACGAATACGGTAACCATTCCAGCATTTTTACCAAATTCCATATCGGACATGGAATCGCCTACCATGATAGACTTGGTTAAATCGATCGAGGGAAACTGACGCTTGGCCAAAAGCGCCATTCCGATATTCGGTTTTCTTAATTCCGATCCGACTGATGTCAATGCAGGTGCGTGATATACCGCATCAATGTTTCTTTCTCCACACTGGAGACCTTGTTTCATATACCGATGTATATCCGTCAAATCCTGTTCTGACATCAGTCCTTTTCCAATGCCTTGTTGATTGGTCACAACAAACACCTTATCAAACATCTCATAGAGTTGACACATGGATTCTTGTACACCTTCTAAAAATTGAAATTGCATGACCGTACGGACATAATCATCCATGAGTCGAATATTAATGACTCCATCTCGATCCAAGAACAATGTCCATTCTTGATCAATTTCGATACCATTGGAACCCATGGACATCCTTAAGAAAAAAGTGCCTGTTCTACCAATTCACAAACGGCATGTCCTATCAGTAGATGACATTCCTGAATTCTAGGCGTATCTGTGCTATCGATTGAAATTAGTAGATCACAAAAGTCATGCATTTGACCTCCCGTCTGCCCAGAAAAGCCAATCGTTTTTAATCCCATTTTTTGCGCTTTTTCCAACGCTAATAATACATTTTTAGAGGTTCCTGACGTGGACAATCCAATAAGAATATCCCCAGAACGTCCAAGTCCTTGTACGAGACGCTCATACACCTGTTCAAAGGAGTAATCATTCGCTACGGCGGTGAGATAAGAGCCGTTAACATGAAGTGCCTCAGCATTTAAGGGTGCCCTATCTAAGTAGTATCTTCCCGATAATTCAGCGGCAATATGCTGTGCATCTGCAGCACTTCCTCCATTTCCACAAAGCAATACTTTCTGGCCATTTTTATAGGCATAAATAATGGAATCTGCCACTTTTTGAATATCAAGCAAAAGTGATTCATTCTCTAAAAGTGCCTTTTTAAGTTGGATGGAATCCTGAATATTTCTTTTAATTGTAGCTAGGCTCATTCACTATATTTTGATCATCTACCAGCGCAAAGGTACTTAATCGAACGTACTAAAAGTTCAATCGCTGTAATTTATCGCCTAAAATAAATTGCTTCATTTCTTCTTCTAACTTTGAAAAATGGGATGGTGTTACCCTTTGGGCGAAAGCCCCATCCTCTAATAAATGGATCTCATCACAAACCTCCGATAAGGTCGAGAAAATATGGGATGAAATTAAAACCGTTTTACCAGCTTCTCGCCACTTTCTGATAATCTCAACAATCATAATATTACTTTGAATATCTACACCATTGAATGGTTCATCCAAAATAATAAAATCATTTTGTTGAAATAAAAGTGCCGTAAACGCTAATTTCTTCTTCATGCCTGTTGAATAATGCGATGCATATTCTTCCAGGGGTAATTCGAAAATATTATACTGATCCAAATCGACTTGAGGCAGCATCTTGGCCTTTACAATCATGGTGAGATACTCCTTTCCCGTCATTTTATCAAAATAAAAGGGACTGGTTGGTAAATAGGCTAATTTTCTTTTATCAAAATCGGTATCCCAATGAATATTTCCTTGACTAGACTCCAATAAGGCAATGCAACGATAAAAAGTAGTTTTACCGGCTCCATTAGCGCCAACTATACCATAGATTTTGCCTTTTTCTGTCTTAAAATCAACACTTTTCAAAACAGGATGTTTCCCATAGGATTTGTTTAATGCTTCTACCTGAATCATCGGATATACATTTTAAGGTGATTTAAACTGCGCTTGTAAAAACGATAAGCAAATACGATAAGCAGTGGTGGAATAATCATACACGCTATGAAATATATGGTATGTGGTAAGCCCATCGCGCGGGGAAAAGCATCGTATTTCATCAATATAAAAACTAGAAAATAAATCAATAGAATTACAGCCCATAAAAGAACATACATCCAATGCGTCGGATAAACGATCACAATCATTGTCCACAAGGGGATGCTTGTAAGAATAAAATATCGCAAGCCCACCTTCAATTTATAATGCAGCAATGTACGTTCTGAACGAACGTCCTCCCAGATAATAAAACTTGGTTCCACCAAAGAATAATAATTCATCATGGTCAAGGCCAAAATGAGCATTCCGAAAATCGCAATATTAAAATTTGCAACGACACAAGCAATAATCCCGATAGTATAAGCCATTACAACAAGTAGAAAATACTTTCTAAATCCTATGGCAAACTCAAAAGGAAATTGTTGATAAGGATTGGGAATACGCAGTCTAGATTTCATTTCGAATGGAACCCAAGAAACCAAATAAACCAATAACATACAAATAGCAACTTGCAAGAAATTTCCAGAAATCAATATCACCAGCAAAAAGGGTAATGCGATCAAAGAATGCTCGATATTCAGTATTTGACGCATTTGTTTAATGCCATATTGAAGTCTAAGAAAATCAAGTTTCTCCCTATAATCTTTCGACTTACTGAAGAAAACTGCGAAGCCCATATACAGATAAACAGCTAATCCTGACTTTTGAAATAACAAATAACTGAGTACTACAAATGCCAATCCAGCCACCGAAATTCCCAACCACGGTGCTACTCCAAACGCTCGTAATTGGCGTTGAATAATTTGCCACTGTACATAGAAATAATATTTCACGACCTGATTATCTAATTATTGCGGGAGCGAAGATAGAGAATTCTACTCCGTATCATTCGAAAATTAAGATCAAGAAAAGCTGGTATCGGATGAGAGAAAGGATTTCAAACATATCATTCATCCAATAATTGTTGGATAAATTGATTTTCTTGTAAACAAGCTTCACAAAAAAGATCCCTCAAGGTTTTATGATCCAATACTTGAAAAGGGATTCCACAAGATGACATAAACATATTGCACCAAACCTCTCTAGACATCTCATCATAGGCCTGAATAAGTTCTTCATAAAATGGATTTTTGGTGTCAAATGAATTATGTTGATATCCTTGGGACATTACGAGCGCTCTCACTTCCTCGTATTCCATAAAATCTTCAAGTATCTCAATAGCAAAATGTACTTCTTTATAATACATCGCCATTTTCGAAAGTCGTAATGAATGCTTAAAATCATATATTTTAAGCCTTTTGTAAAGTCTTAATACTTGATACAAACTAAATCTAATTTCCTTTGAATAACCGTCCACTTGATGTTCAAAATAGTGATTAAGCATATAGATATTAATATTCAAAAGAAGTTTATCTATTTGTTCTTGAACATCCATTTTTATCACTCTTTGCCTGTCTAAATAGAGTAACACCTTGTTCAATATCGGCAGGAGAAGAACAGACGATTTACCGGTATGAATAGCATCATAACTCGCTTTTGAATAATTCAATAAGAACTCCGTTGATAAAAATTCCATAGATTGAGCAATCATAGTATCTAGGTACTCCTGTTCTGTGTCATTGATGGTAAAGTACTCAGGATATTGATAGGCATTCATAAAATAGCGTTCCAATAAGCGAATGTTTCTATGAGCAAATTCCGGTAATTTCAATCGAAGTAACATAGAAACTGCAACGAGTCCCTGTTCAATTTGTTGATGTACAAACTGACTAAAGGACGCGTATTGATCCAGTGCCATCATTATAGCCAGGCTATCGGAAGATTCCAAAGTATCAAGAGAACGAAGCAACAATTCTTGCTCCTTTATTATATAATGGTTCAAATTCTTAGGAACGAAAGGTAATGAATAAAAAACCTGAACGATTGCCTTTCGCTCTTCTTTCAGTATAAATTCAAGATCTTCAGCATACTTCGTATTAACGATTTCTTGCAAGGCTGTGGTGTCATAATCCTTTAAAAACGCCCATTGAGGAATCTGTTCGATTGTATCATAAAAATGTTTCCAATCAGTTTCCACTTGAATTTGATGTTTCGGAGTAAAACCTTGCGTCTTCGAAATGATGTCAACCATGGTCTGTGCTCTATTCACTTGTAGTGCCTGATTGATTATCGAATTGCCTTCGATAGAACTGTATGCCTGAATATGTAGAGAGTCCACTACATAAGAAACTTCTTCTAAGGAATCCGTAAAAGCACGTAAATCCCTTTTGTTTAAATCATATTTACTCTTCTCAAAAACAAGCGTGCTTTCAATATTCCTATTTTCAATGTCAAAAGAGTAATCCGCATTACTTGTACCATACTTGAATGAAGTCTCCAAGTATTCTTCATGCAACTCTCCGCAATAATTAGTGAAATAACCGATTTTACAAATTTGTAGGTCTTGAATGTATACTAAATTATAATTCCAATATCCTTTAATATCCTTTGGCGCTCGTCCAAGATATATCTCGAAATATTTACTATCAAATTTATCCAAGCGATATCGAGAGAATCGATCAAAAAAGCGAACAGAATCCGCCCCTATCAAATAATCTATAAATCGAAGATCCTTTTTTAAAGTACGTTTTCTATATCCCTTAAATAAGTCATCGCGATATTTCGGCTCCAAAACGATGCCGTTTATCAATCGTTTTCTATTTCTTCGACTGGCCAATTCAAAATAATCCGGATTTCCACACATATAGTCTTCAAATTCAACGATTTCAACAGCAAATCCATCTTTTTTATTCTGAATCAATTGTTTTACATAATTCGAATTTTCTATTCGTAATTTGAAGCGCCCATTTTCAAGAGTCATTTGTATCCCAGCATCTACCCCTTCAATTTGATGACAACGATCACATTTACCCGGTTTATCATCTCTTAATTTCCAAGAATAACTATTCTGTAAATCAATTTCTTCGTTTGCAAAGTCCAGCAATTCCTCTGACGGGGAATATTCAGAAAATGGAAACAATTCTCTTGATTCCTCAAAATGGTATTGGTAGAGTACATCTCCAAATTTTTGACAACCATACAGTACCATTTTACTTGTATCAATGTCAATGGATACGCCGGTTAACTGAAACTCTTTCGTGATTATATTCTCAAAATGTCTGGGAGAATCAACCCAAGCGTCGACCATAGCATCTGCAATACCTTGATATGTTGCTGATTCATTCAGAACGCGCTTTGAATTGAGGAACGAATAATAAGGCGTTTTAATAACATTTTCACCGACTGAATAACGCTTACCTCCAAAATATAAGACACGATCCATAGGCGTTTTAGTGATTTTTTCAGATTCATAATGACTCAATCTCGAATTTCTTGTCATATAGCGCGAATGATGATTCGAAGCATAGTATAAAATGGAGTCATTGATGAGTGCGTCGCAATGATGTAAGGCTCGTACACTATCAATTTTTATTTTTACTAAATGCTCTAAGAATTGCTTATTCTGATCTGAATAAAATGTACTTGCGTCGAATTTCTGACCATACAGGAAGAAACTCCAAAGTACCAATATAATTATCTGAATGCCGTTTTTCATCTATGTTTTAAACAATTTTATTTGCTTTTTATTTTCTATTTTTCACATGAGTAATACTTCCCTTCTCCTTCCTAGTTCTTGAAAATATAGCGCTAAATAATGTAATCATAAAGTAATTGAAAACGACATTGAACTTTGTTAAAAGATATCACCATGCTGTCCTTCCATCAATTTTATTTAATTTATATTCGAAAAAATACTAACTTTTAATTAAAAAATTATGCGAAAGAACCTACTACTACTCTTATGTTTAATGAGCTTCGCTTTTGCAGCTCAATCTCAAGAAAGAATTACACTGATTGAAACATTTACCTCCTCTACCTGTGGACCCTGTAATTTTGGAAACGTTCACCTTCAAGAACTGCTTACGAATGGTCAAAATGATAATAAGTACGTATCATTGAAATACCAAATGAGTTGGCCAGGACAAGGGGACCCATATTATACAGAAGAAGGTGGGGTAAGACGTAATTTATATGGAATTGGTGGAATACCAAACTCTATTATTGATGGCCAAACGCAAATTGGCACAGGTTCCCTAGATCAACCCGTTTTGGATAATGCGTACGCAATAGCACCTAAAGCGACTATTACAACAACCTATTATGTGGATGTTGACAATCAAATGATTAATGTTTCAGTCGATGTAGAAGCGCTCGTTGACATAGAAGCTGGAAAAAAATTATTTATAGCAGTATTCGAGCATCAAACCACAGCCAATGTTGGTTCAAATGGAGAAACTGAATTTGAGAATGTGATGAAAAAAATGTTACCAGATGCCAATGGTTCTTCCATGCCAGCTTTAAGTGCCGGCGAGCATTTCTATTATGATGAAACATATACTTTTCAAGGGGACTATAGATTGCCAAACTCTTCTTTAGATCTAATTGATCATACAATAGAGAATTCTGTGGAAGATTTTACGGACCTCGGCGTTGCAACTTGGATTCAATCTGAAGGGACTGATTTTACAATTAACGCTCCTGAGGAAGTTGCTGGTTCCTATGCTGTAGCACTAGCGGATTTTGGAAGTGCGATTCCAACAACTGCCCTCTCGGAAGATTTAGTTATTTTCAATGATGCTACGGGCGATCCGTATGATGCCTGCGAAGATGCGGTAAATGCAGAAGAAATGGACGGAAAAATTGTCGTTATTCGTCGTGGTTCATGTGAATTTGGTTGTAAAGTAGAATTGGCTCAAAATGCTGGTGCCGTAGCTGTAATCGTGGTAAACAATGTTGCCGGAGAACCAATTCCAATGGGCGGAGGTGTCTGTGGCGTTAATGTTACCATTCCATCTATTATGATTAATATGGCCGATGGAGAGGCATTAATTTCAGAAATTGAAGGAGGTGCAACGGTTAATTCTACCTTAGTAGATAGAGGCCTAGAAATTTTTCAAGCTGGTTATGGAGATATGGTGAGTAATGTAGCAGAGACAATCATAGAGTCCTCTGTAAAAATTTATCCGAACCCTGCTAATACGACTGCAACAGTTGCGCTTCGATTGTCCGAAAATCAAGATGTTACTATAGACATTCTAAATGTTATGGGACAAGTTGTCTATTCTACGGTAGAAAAGAATGTGGCAGAAGGGAGATCGTACCATACCATCAATACATCTCTTCTTACGAATGGTATTTACACTCTCAGGCTATCTACAGGAACCAACGCGGTTACTAAAAACTTAGTGATTAAAAACTAAACAAAATACTTCTTTATGGACTTCATGCATGAAAGGTGAAATCCAAGCATTATTTAATGCTCCATAAAAACTAGAATATCCTCAGGTCTCTAAAGGCTTGGGGATATTTCAGTTATCAGGAATAATTCTTGAAATCCATGTATGGTTTGAAGTACATATTTTCCTATGTTTCAGATACTGCATTTCGATACAGCTCCTCTTCCAATATGGGATTTATCTCCCCTGCCCGATCCACAATCATGAAATGATGTCCACCCAAAATACGATAATCAACACCATTTCTAGGACAAGACAACATCCGATCTCGATCTCCATGAATACGGGTATATGAAATCCATGGATCCTCATTTCGCCATGTCAATAAAACAGGTATTGCCCATTGAACAAATTCTGGTGAAGTATCACGAATAATCGAACGCAACAACGATCTATGTTTTTTATCAGTACCGAATAAGTATTGTAAAATGCCTATTGGTGGCATCAACCATTTCGTTGGTATTTTTGAAAATATTCCAAGTCGACCAACAATTCGATATAAGCTAGAAATCTCAGCAGGCTGAGCGACGGAAGATATCAAAAAGGTATGTTTAACCGTTAAAAGGCGTACAAATTCTTTTGCAATCAAACCTCCGAAACTTACCGCTACCAAAACGATGGGCTCCTTTGATTCTATTTGCGCAGTCAATCGTTTACTGTAGTCTTGTATTGTTTCACCGGATACAGGTGCAATCCATTCGATAATCTGCATCTTTGGATAAATGGATAAATGTTGAAACACCCGATAATCAGCGCCCAGACCTGGAATTCCAATAATCGGTTTAGAAGTAGGCATCATGCTTCTATTCTTCCTCCTCCAACTGAATAATGAATGCCTGAAATGCGTCATAATCGACAATGCCCCCTGAGTAAAAAGCTCGAATAACACCTTGTTTGTCGACGACGATCGTGGTAGGAAAACCCGATTTCGATGCGAGCGTCTTGCGAAAAAAGTCCGTTGAATTGGGTAACACAATACTTTTCAATGAACCATATTGTTTCAAGAAAATCTCCACAGTAGCCACATCGTCGGTCGTTGGTGCCACAAATAAGATATCTCGATCTACTACATCCTCTATCATCGCATTGAAATGAGGAATTTCAGCCAAACAAGGAGCACAGGCAGTAAACCAGAAGTTCATGACAACCACCTTGTTTCCAAATTGCTCATTTGAAAAAGAAGTACCGTTCAAATCATCAAGTTCAAACGAAGGAAAAGTTGCCCCGATAAAGCAATGTTGCTCATTTTCCATCTGAAAGAATATATTATTCTTTGGGAAACCTTTATAACAGTCATTGACTCGATCTGCAAAACTAGGTCCTTGCTGAGCGGAGAGAGGTACCGTCATCAGAAAGAAAAATAGGATCATCCATGATATTGCTGCTTTTATCTCGAAATTAAATCTAGACAAACTATTATTGGGTTTCAATGTCATATATAATGTTCTAATGTTGTTTTAATTATTAAAGTTAAATTTAATTCCTTCGATTAAGTATCTTAAATATTCAACTTAATTTGGGGTATATATTAAATTTTCTAGAGACAATTATTCTGAGTAACAGACCAAAGACTTCCCATTATAGCAATACAAGCCAGTATTTCTAGTCCCGAACCATACATTTCCCTTTTTATCCTCTACAATACAAAACACAGAATTATTAAGAAGACCGTGTTCGGAGTTGATATTATAAAATGATTTTCCATCATAATACCACACCCCTTCTCCATCAGAAGAGAACCATAGATTTCCATGTTTATCTTCTATCATCGACATTATAGTCGATTTTCCTAAACCTGTATTTTCTGTAATATTACTGAACCTTACATTTTTAGGACTACGGATTTTTTTGTCAACGCCTTCTTTTACATCAGTGTAGCAAAACACTCCTTTTAGATGTCCCCCTAACAACAGATTTCCGTTTTTATCAAATAGCATAGATCGATATACATTTTCTGATAATCGGGCTTCTTCGTCAAATTTAACCAGACTTTTACCATCAAAAATTACTACGCCATCTTGATTCTGACCTGAAAACCAAATATTCCCATCTGCATCTTCTAAAATACTGTTGATCAACTCCAATGTTAATGCTTCATCTTTTTCAATGCTGTCAATGGATAAAATCTTCTCAAAAGTTACTTCACTAGTCAGCTTGGCTGAAGGGTCGTATAAATAAGTCCCGCCTCCATTTTCATAGGCAGTTTTATAGTCACAGACCCACAAACGACTTTTTTTATCCTCTAACATAGAGTAGATAGATCCATTCTCTAAATTTGTATCTTTGGTAATGTCTATAAATGATTCTCCGTCAAAGAGACTGATGCCTTTTCCAGTACCGAACAAAATATTACCATTCATATCTTGGATCAT
>JAHDFB010000063.1 GCA_020628475.1 Saprospiraceae bacterium
GCCTAAATCACTTTGTTTTATCCACATGACCATATAGGCTCGTTCATCCAGCATTTTATCCAATACCTCTTGGTGATCAACTACGCCATCTTCGTCATTATCCAGATACTGCGCCATAACGTTCGCCGCATGAAGTAATTTAGCATCTTCTACATCAGGTACCGCATATATGTCTATACCAAACACAACCACCTTTCTATTAAACCGGCCAAAACCCTGATCGCTATGGGAAACAATCGTAAAATTCGGATCATTTCCAGGTTCAACCTCAGCATTGAAATGATTATTAATACTACAAGAACCAAGCATCGCCAGACCTAGCATAATTACAATACACTGCATCAAATTCATATTACTTCGATTTTTATTTGTCATACTCTTCTTAAACGAAGAAAAGCGTCAATACCCATATCACCTAAATATCGATATGATAAATACGAAGGAATTTGTAGACAAACGAAAAATTATGTAGACGAACGGTTTTAAGAATCTAAGCGATCCATTAATTTTTCTTGATAAGTAACACCAATAGGAATACTCCTTTCTTCCAACTGAACTTGTGTTTTTTGATACGATATAATCTTATCGATAGGAATAATAAAAGAACGATGCACACGAATAAATTTGGAAGCAGGAAGTTTTTGTTCGATATTTTTTAAATTGAGCCGAGGCATATACATACCTTGCACGGTATAAACCTTCACATAGTCTTTAAGTCCTTCAACATACAAGATATCCTCGAATGATATCTTGATATTTTTATATTCTACCTTTAATGTAATATATTCATTTTCCTCTTGATAAGCCGTGAACTGTTCTGTTTTAAAAGGTAAAGATCGTTGTGCTTTATTAACGGCTCGCACAAATCGTTCAAAACGGATGGGTTTCATTAAATAATCGATCACATCCAACTCGAAACCTTGCAAAGCATATTCCTCATAGGCAGTAGTCAAAATAACCAGCGGTGAATTTTGCAAAGATTTAAGCAACTCGATCCCAGATATATCAGGCATTTCAATATCAACGAATAGAAGATCAACCTGCCCCATATTTAGTACATTTAGGCCTTCAAAAGCATTGGTTGTCGCCAATGTTAATTCCAAAAAAGGAATGCTCTCTACAAAACTGGTTAGTACCTTTACTGCAGGTAATTCATCATCGATGATGATTGTTTTAAGCATAATGACTCCTCCGATTCATTTAGTTCAACACTAAGTTAAACTTTTAATACAGAGTATTTATTACAACTTATTTGACCTCCTCCGCTCGACGTAATATAGAACACGTCTTATTCCGAAGGTTTTAAATTAGGCTTCTTAAAATTGGGAGACAAACTATTTTGTAAAATGCGTTCCAAACCTGTTCGCTGAAGGTTTTTTCCTATAAAAACCAAGACACTTTGTTTCTTTTGGTCTAGTCCCCAAGCATCTTTCTTGGTAAAATCATAACGCTTTCCAACAGATTGTAAGACATATCGATGATCTTCCTGATCCAACCATACAATCCCCTTCATTCTGTACAAACCACTGGATTGAAAGGAAAAATATACGGACAATTGCAAACTTAAGCGCTGAAAATCAAAGGGTTGGTCGAATACAAAACTTTGACTATTCAAATCAGTATGATCATGGTGATGATGTCCTCCTGGTTTATCAATGGGGAAATGCTCCGCCACAGTATCCTCATGATGATATTCATGCTTTAAAAGCATCTTCTCTAGAGCATCATTATTTCTTTTGTAATCGATTTCAGGAAAATCATTTTTATTCCCTAGTACAATATGCCCCAATGGGTTCAATGCTCTCAACTTATCGATCAATGATTGACTATAAGCAGATGTCACCAAATCCGTCTTATTAATAAATAATATATCACTAAATGAGATTTGACGCCTTGCTTCTTCCGTTTCCTCCAGATGATCTTCTACTAATTCTGCATCTATGATACAAATAATAGAAGTAATCGGAAAATGCTTTTTGACTAGAGGGTGCGCAATGAATGGTTCGGCAAGCCCAGTCGGGTCCGCTACACCAGTAGCCTCAATGATGATTTCATCAAATTCATCTCTTCGCTCGTACAGTTCATTTAAAATGTCGTACAAATTATCATTTAATGTACAACAAAGACAACCATTATTGAGCTCGACGATGGTTTCATCTGGAGTTACAATCAAATCATTATCAACCCCTTGTTCACCAAACTCATTCTCAATAATCGCATAACGTTTATCGGCATTCTTTTTTAAGAGATGATTGAGAAAAGTGGTTTTACCCGCTCCAAGAAATCCAGTTAGAATCGTAACTGGAATATGTAAGGTTTGATGCTCCATCCTATACACTAGTTTGTACTGTCTTCAAACAGCAGGAGTCATCCTTACACTGACAGAATTTCAAATTATACAAATGGGTACTAATCATTAGTAATGCCGCGGAATACTTCCACCATGCACTTAATCCGATGAGATCAATCTTTTCATTCAATATAAATATAGTCAATAGAACCCACGAACCATATAATATATATTTCATCCAAGATTTGGATGAGTGCTTCGATGATTGATATACTGCAAAAAAAGTAATGACGATGAAAACATAATCAATAACATTCCACCAGGTTGGACCACTATCACAACAGCCCTTTGTGGAACAACTCTGCAAAACAAATAAAAAAGGAGTAGCAATACAATGAATGACACAAAGTCCACTAGCCAATGCACCTAGCACATCAGATTGAACGGTAATTCTATTTGCAACAAATAATTTACTAATGATTCAACGATTTAGTAGTAAAAGGTTAAGGTCCTTATTACTGAAACAAAGAGTAGGACAAAAGTAAACATTTTTCATGTTTATGCAACAATGTTGCATAAATTGATAATAAATAATTTTATTGCAGTAATATCAAGAATACACTCTATACTGAACAAATACTCTAAAGAGTATCAGAAATTGAAATGAATACCTCTTTGATACAGCAAGAATAATAGAAACTTTATTTTGCAGAGCGGGTGAGAAACAACAAGTTTCCTAAGGGATAAATATGATTATAATTAAGAGTCAGCTTTAAAAGGAAGCGGGCCTGCCTTAAATAAAAAAGGAAACTAAGTAAGTAAACTTAGTCTCCTATACAAAATCATGGGTGAAAGACGGGATTCGAACCCGCGGCCCCCGGAACCACAAACCGGTGCTCTAACCAACTGAGCTACAATCACCATAAATTCGGGTCGCAAAATTACTCAACTTTTAATATAATCAATACTTTTGCTTCAACTTTTTTACTAAAAAAATCCGTTTGAAAAAATATGTAAATATCAGCCAATATTCTAAAGCGGAACTCCTCGTCTCTTGTCTTTTCATTATCAGTCTGTTAAGCTTTATCTATTATAAATATTGCTTTCTAGCGCTTCCCTTCTTCTGGGACGAATCTTGGGTGTATGGCCCCGCCGTAAGTGAAATGTCTCAACGCATACCCTCCTTACTTCCCGGATCAATCGACATAGACCTGAGTCGAGGGCACCCCATGCTCTTCCATTTCCTCGGAGGACTTTGGGGCAATGTCGTCGGATTTAGCATGTTCTCCCTGCATGCCTTCGCACTTTGCATATCGCTGACATTAGTCTATCTATATTGGCATATATTAACACAAGTAACAGACACACTGATTGCCAAACTGGCGGTCATTTTACTACTCAGCCAGGCTATTTTTTTGGCGCAAGCTGCCATGGTATTACCAGAGGTCTTATTGACTCTTTTTGCGGTTCTATCCATCTATTTATGGTCCTTAAAAAAGTATCGATGGGCAGGACTGACGGCTGCTCTATGTCTACTGACCAAAGAATCAGGCGCCATGCTAAT
Source organism: Saprospiraceae bacterium (assembly GCA_020628475.1). Classification (GTDB taxonomy): domain Bacteria; phylum Bacteroidota; class Bacteroidia; order Chitinophagales; family Saprospiraceae; genus JAHDFB01. The sequence continues at coordinate 3,855 of JAHDFB010000063.1, forward strand.
GCCAGCACTTGGCTTGGCTTGGTTGATGCACGCTCTGATGAAAACGGAATTCAAATGGACAAAAGCTTGGAAAATATTAGCGTTGCTCATCCTGGCCTGTCTACCCTACTTACTGTTTCTAGGAATACAAAAAGCAAGATTCGGTTGGATGTTATATCCAAACCACATGGATCTGCAAGTATCTCAGCCTTGGGTTTTTCAAAAACAATTGAAATATGCCCTCTACTATCTACTCTTTAAAGATGGTCGAATTGTACTAAGTCTATTGGCCCTGATCAGTGTGATATGGAAATTCCGAACATCTAGATATTTTTGGTCTTCGATAGTGTACGCCATGATAAATATAGCGTTCATTTTCATTTGGGACTGGAGTCAATGGATTACCGTAGCCATCTATATCAGCTTTCTATTCCTTTCTCTAGGTGGACTATTGTTCGCCATGAAAGACGTCTATCGTGATCGTCATTACTTCTTATTGATCAGTCTAATATTCTTGATCATTTTCATGCTCTTTACAGCACTCAATTTCTACTCTTCGAGATATATCCTAGTCTGTATAGTATTATATCTAATGCTCTGTATGCAAGCTATGGCTCTTTGGCAAAATAGGATTGCGTCCATCATCGCTACTGTATGTCTTGCAGCACTGTGTCTAATGTATGCGTTGAAAAGAGATGCTGCCTCAGATGTCAATCAATCCTTTATTGATTATGGAAAAGCGCAGCGAGCATTAACAGAGTATATGGAAGATCAAGATTTATACGAAGCACCAATTTTCGCACCGTTCTTAGTCAAAGAAGGACTGGAAAAAAGATATGCCGGTTTCCGGTCTAACGATCATGTATTTACAGATATCAAATATGGATTCAATGATGGTAAAATCATGTACAACATTCTATCTTCTCGCAGTGATGAAAAAGTAAGTCAACGAAATCTAGATGATCGTACACGAATAGAAAGTAAAAAGTTCGAATCGGGAAATGCTTGGTTCATTCTAGAAAAGTATGCGCCAAAATAACAGCATAACGCTAGATCTCGAATTTAAAACCCTGCCGTCGCTGTTTTGAATAGTGCTCATAATCGAAGGAGAATAACTTAGCAGGCCTATGGGCCACGTCCTGCTGCGTTTCGTTTAGATCTATCAACAAATTAAGACTGTTTATTTTTCGACGGAAATTACGTTTATCCAGCTCCAAACCTAAAACAACCTCATATAGATTTTGTAGCTGATTTAAGCTAAATTTCTTCGGTAACAAATTAAATCCTATCGGTTTTTCTCGTAAACTCTGTCTCAATTTTTCTAGACATTCTTGAAAGATCATATCATGATCAAAAGCCAAATCTTTGACTTTATTTACATCAATCCATTTCAAATTCTTTTGATGCGTTTCGTCAAAAGTAAATTTCTTGATCTCCACCAAGGAATAATAGGCAACCGTGATCACACGACCTAAGGGATGACGATTGACAGATGAAAAGGTTTTCACTTCCTCCAAATACAAGGACTCCCGGCCGGTCCAATACTGTAAAACACGTTGTACCGCTTCATCTAAGGTCTCATTTGGATTCACAAGCTCACCCAACAAACTATACTTCCCTTCATACGGAGGTGTATTGCATTCAATCAATAGGACCTTAAGACTCTCTTCATCATAGCCCATGATGACACTATCTACCGATATGGCAACCTTATGTTTATCATCGATAGCTGATATGTGCGTATTGATATTTTCCGCGATCATGACTAGTTGTTAGTTTGTTGAATGTGATGAATGCTTTAACCAAAGTTAAAATATTAAAAATAAATAACGCAAAAAGCTAATTTAGAGTATACTATAAAGATATTTGATTTCTAAATCATATCACTTTTATGAAAATTGCCTTTTGGTATATAGGAAAATCGACGCCTCCATTTGTAATGGATGGAATCAGCACCTATGAAAAACGATTGCAACACTATACCAATTACGAGTCTTACTGTTTCCCACATGTTAAACATGCCAATAAGCTTCCTGCTTCTGAACTCAAGAAAAAAGAAGCGAATATGGTCCTATCTAAAATGGAAAAGTCCGACTATCTCGTCATTTTAGATGAAAAAGGTAAAGATTATAAAAGCGTAGAATTTTCTAAAAAACTAGAACAATGGATAACACACCAATCCGGAAGAATAATCTTTCTGATCGGCGGAGCGTTTGGTGTAGACGAACAATTGATCCAACGTTCCAATCAAAAACTGGCCCTTGGAAAGGCAACTTACTCGCATCAGATTATTCGCATCATGTTTTTAGAACAATTATATAGAGCATTCACCATAATACGTGGTGAAAAATACCACAACGAATAGATATATGGCTTTCAATATAACCCTCATCATTATAATCGTCACTTGCCTGATCAGCTATCAAGCCATCAAAGATGTTTCGCTGAAATATAAACTGGCACATGTTCCTTATAAGGTAAAACGCAACAAAGAATATTATCGATTCATTAGCAGCGGATTCGTCCATGCGGATTACATGCATCTCGGAGTAAACATGTTCGTTTTATTCATGTTTGGAGGCATGGTGGAATCCAGTTTTGATCAATTATATGGGCCATTATACGGACGTTTCGTTTTCGTTCTATGCTATATCCTGACGATCATAGCAGCCGATCTTGGCAGCTATTTCAGACATCAAAACAACCCACACTTTGTCAGTTTAGGCGCATCTGGAGCTACCTCTGGCATACTCTTTATATCCATAGCCTTAGATCCGTGGAATGAACTATTCCTTTTCCTAATACCAATCCCTATTCCAGCATTCATCGTCGGTATTGGCTATGTTATATACAGCTATTACGCGGATAAAAAGGCCAATGATCGAATCAATCATGCAGCCCATTTATATGGAGCCTTATTTGGATTAGCCTTCTTCTGGATTACCCAACCACAGATGATCGGCTATTTCTACCGAAAATTAATGGCTGGGTTTTAGATTCCTATTGTTCAATAGGAATCTGTTGACGGTCGAAAGCTCTGAAAACACCAAGTCCTTGATCGATATTACTATACAAGGTCACCGGTTCAGCAAAGAATCCAAAATCTTGAGCATTCAAATAATTGACATAGCTCTGTCTAAAGAAAAAATCAGACTCCGAGATATTTTCATACTGTAGCACGATGTCTTCATCCTGCCCCCATATCAAGGCTAAAATCTCAAAAGAGTAGCTCTGTCCATTAAAATTCTTATCAGAAAATAAGATCTCATTCGGAAACTGTCCAACGCCCAATCCATTTGGATCATCGGTTGCCAACTCCGAGAAATATGAATTTTGGAAAATAAACGTATCCAATTGTCCATCATTATCCGCATCATAAATGGCCGTATCGGGCTCTCCAACTTGTAATATTTTGAAACTATAATAGTTCTCTTGATCTGGATCATCTTGGAAAGTCGCTGTTATTTTATCATAGACCTCCGTATATCCAAAGATTACTTTGGTGGTTGCATCCGCTTCGAAAGCCTGACTTTCATACTCCGAAGCCTTTGGTAAAAAGATTTCAGAACTTGCTACGGGAAAATCAGGATGCTTAGCTTCAAGTCTCAAATTCTGATTGATTATCTCCACGCCTGAAATGTCAACACGGTAATTATACAAATCAGATTCTCCACTAGGAATTGTTTCTGCCTGAAAGCTTTCATTTCCAATCGTTAATGAAACCTCCACATTATCAACCAGTGTATACTGCGCTGAACTGGCATTAGCAAAATTGATATTATTAGAAACAGAAACATCCAACATCTGAGTTTCCGAATTAATATTAGAATTGATAACCAAAAGTGGTTCGAATCCCACATCTTCAAATGGAATTTCCTTGGTCAAGTAATCCTGACAAGAACATAGTGTGATAAGGACTGCTAATAGGATATATATATTCGTTTTCATTGTATCGTACATTTAAAAGCTGAAAGAATAGGCGATCGATGGAATCAATCTGAATAATGAATATTGTACAAGTACATTTGTCGTTGTAAACTCTTGTGTTACCGGGTCAAAATCAGACTTGGTCTCTGGATTCAAGAAAAATGGATTTTTACGATTATATACGTTATAAGCACCAATACTTAACTTATTCTTGAATCGCTTCTTACCCCACAAAAAGTCTACATTGATATCTGCGCGATGATATGGAGCCAATCGATAGTTATTACGTTCCGACAAATTATTCACATTGATCGCTTGTTCGGACCCTGGATTCCAAGGATATTGATTGATCAAATAATACTGACTTGTAGGGAATGTAAACGTATTTCCAGTTCCATACACCCACGTTCCGCTGAAATTGATATTTTCTGAATGCTCGTAGACAGCAACTACGGCTAGATCATGTCTTCGGTCAAATTTAAATGGATACCATTCACCAAAGTTTTTATCATCAAATCGACGTTCACTCCAACTCAGAGTATAACCGATCCATCCACTCAACTTACCCGTCTTTTTCTGGATAAACAATTCCGCACCATACGATCGTCCCTCTCCTTGAGTTACCTGATTTTGCCAACTATCAAAAGAAAAAACAGATGCACCCTCTCGATATGCGGTCACATTTTTCATTTCTTTATAATAAGCTTCCACACTGACTTCATAATCATTGCCTATCGTCTTCGCCAATCCTAAAGCCGCCTGCCATGAAGTCTGAGGTTTTACATTCTCTGTAGTCGGTAACCATTGATCCCAAGGCAATCCGATATTCTCATTTGATAAGAACTGGATATTCTGCTGCATCGTGGCAAAACTGGTCTTCAGAGATAAACTCTGAGGCAATAAATATCGCAATGAAACACGTGGCTGAAGAGAAGAATAAAATTGGTTCTTATCAAGGAACGACGGATTCTCAGGTATATTCATGCTATCCTTTCGCACCAAGAACGTCGAATAGTGTAATCCAACATTCATTTTCAATCTCGAAGTAATTTCAATGTCATCTTCTATGTAGATATAATTCTCAAAAGCGCTCACATTGTCTTGCCCAAAAATGGTGTCAATATCCTGAACAACCTGTTGATTTTCTACTAAATTAAATTTGATATTATTGGCACCAGGCGTAAAAGCATGATTGGTCACGTTCGCCCCAAATCGAATAAAATGATTCGGTAATGGAATGTAGTCAAAATCTATTTTCGCCGTCATATCTTCGATCCCACTAGTATATCCAAAACTGATATCCTGAGAATCAAATACTTCATCATTCACCAATTCCTGAGAACCGAATCCATTATCTGTTCCAAAGTTGTACTTACTGTAAGTCAAAGAAGTGTTGGAAAACAATTTATCCGTCCACAAGTGATTCCAACGCAAGGTGGAAGTTAAATTCCCCCAACCAAAACCAAATTTGACCTCTTCAATAGACTTAAAAACCTGTCCCATTTCACCATTGAAAGTATCTTCTTCCTTGATACGCGCATAAAACTGATCATCACCAAGATAAGCACTAAGATAAATTCGATCCTTGCTACTGATTTTCCAATTCAATTTTGCATTTAAATCATAGAAAAAGTAACCAAATGATCCAGAACCACCATTCTGACGGAAAGAGTACGCAATCAGTGGTCGAGCCAACACATCAATATATGTTCTTCTTCCCGAAATAATGAACGCCGCTTTATCTTTCACGATCGGACCTTCCAATGTGAACTTCGAAGCAATCAATCCGACCGTTCCACTACCGCGAAACTCCTTCATATTTCCTTCCTTCATGGATATATCCAATACTGAAGATAATCGTCCACCATATCTTGCGGGAAAACCTCCCTTAATTAAGGTCACGTCTTTAATCGCGTCGGCATTAAAAACAGAAAAGAATCCGAACAAATGCGAGGCATTATAAACGGGAGTTCCATCCAATAAAATCAAGTTTTGATCTTGTGAACCACCGCGTACATAAAAACCACTCTGACCTTCACCACCGCTCTGAACTCCAGGTAATAATTGAATAGCCTTAAGAATATCGGTTTCTCCAAGTAGTGCAGGTAACTTCTTAAGTTGAGCTACTGGCACGCGAATCGTACTCATTTCGGTTTTCTCTTCAATCTTTTCCGATTTTTCAGCGACGATTTCAACAGCTTCCAAGGTGGTTTCATCGCTCAGACTAATATCTAAAGTCATATCATCCTGTAAATCCAATGGAATAACCTGAGTCTGGTAGCCAATATACGAAATACCAATAGCCAACGAATCGCCCGGAACGGTTAAACTATAAAAGCCATAAGTATTGGTGACGGTTCCTTTTCCAGATCGTAAATCGACGATGTTGGCGGCAATCAAGCCTTCACCGGAATTTCGATCGGTAATATAACCGCTAATGGTGTGCTTGGTTTGTCCAAACAGCATCAAGCTGCATAGACTAAGCAGAAGGGTACAAAGTGTTTTTTGCATTATTTAGTTTGTTTGTCTTAATTGTTGTCGCCCTATAAACGATTGCAAACATCGTTTCGTATCGAACGTTCAGCACAAAAGTAAGTGCTTTTCATAATATGTCGACGAAGTAATCGACTAAGACACTTCTTACAAATAAAAAGACCATTTTACATTCCAATACTGGAAGAAAATGGCCTTTTCTTTATCGTAGACTTCTAATTCGAATTTGAAGTATTACCCCAAAAATGGATAGCGGTAGTCAGAAGGAGGATTTCTGTTTTCCTTGATGGTTCTTGGAGAAATCCATCGGTATAAATTCAATACAGATCCTGCCTTATCATTCGTTCCAGAAGCTCGTCCACCACCAAATGGTTGCTGACCTACGACCGCACCAGTTGGTTTATCATTGATATAAAAATTACCAGCCGAGTTTCTGAGAGCATTCGAAGATTTGACAATCACACCTCGATCTCGAGCAAAAATGGCTCCTGTCAAAGCATATGGTGAAGTCTCATCAACAATTTTCAAGGTGTCATAATAATCGGCATCTTCATAGACAAAGACCGTCAATACTGGACCGAAAATCTCTTCTTGCATCGTTCGATAATCCGCTTTATGCGCCAAAATAACCGTCGGATCGATAAAATAACCCTTCGATTTATCGTAATCACCACCCAAGATGACTTCAGCATCCGCATCCGACTTGGCTTGATCGATATAAGCGGTAATCTTATCAAAAGCTCGTTCATCAATGACAGCATTCACGAAATTGCTAAAATCTTCAACGGTTCCAACAGAAATCGAATTCAAATCTTCGCTCATGTATGCTTTTACATCATTCCACATACTTTTAGGAATATATGCTCTAGACGCTGCACTACATTTCTGACCTTGGAATTCAAATGCACCACGTGTCAATGCAGTCGCCACGATGCGAGCATCAGCCGATGGATGTGCCACCACAAAATCTTTACCGCCCGTCTCTCCGACGATTCGAGGATACGATTTATAAGTAGCAATATTATTACCAATCGTTTTCCATAAAATTTGGAAAACCTTCGTCGATCCCGTAAAGTGCAAACCACCAAAATCTCGGTGATTAAATATCACATCACCAGCCGTAGGACCATCCACATATACCAGGTTGATGACACCTTTAGGCAAACCTGCTGCTTCGAAAACCTCCATGATAACTTGAGCAGAATAAATCTGTGTCTCAGCTGGTTTCCATACCACCGTATTCCCCATCATAGCAGGTGCCGCCGGTAAATTGGCTGCAATAGAAGTAAAATTGAACGGCGTCAAGGCAAATACAAAACCTTCTAAAGCCCTGTATTCCAACTTATTCCAAATCTGTGGAGGACTATATGGCTGTTGCTCATAGATATCTTTAATGTACTGCGCATTGAATCGGAAAAAATCGATCATTTCACAAACGGCATCAATTTCCGATTGAAAGGCATTCTTTGATTGGCCCAACATCGTTGCCGCATTCATTTTAGCACGGTACGGTCCAGCGATCAAATCAGCTGCTTTCAAAAATACCGCCGCTCGATCCTGCCATGGCATGTTTTCCCACTCCGACTTAGCCTCCAAGGCTGCATCGATCGCTTGTGTAACATGAGAAGCATCTCCGGCATGATAATAACCCAATACATGTTTGTGCTCGTGCGGAGGATGCATAGCCACTTTATTACCCGTGGTTACCTTTTCACCGCCAATCCACATAGGAGCATCGATCTCCTGTGCCTTCAAGGCATTAATTGCTTTAATCAGATTTTCCTTCTCCTCAGAACCTGGCGCATATTGCCAAACAGGTTCGTTAATGGGAGCCGGTACTTGAAAAATAGCATTCGACATATCGTTAAATTTATTTTTGATTAAGGTAATTAATATTCAATGTTTATTTGTGTGGGAATCAATGCTGAAGCATCCCCCTTATTCTTTATTATTTCACGGACGATCGAAGAACTGATATGAGAATATTCAGGCTTACTAATCAAGAATATAGTCTCGATCCCCTCCCCTATGATGTTATTCAATTGAGAAATCTGTTTTTCATATTCAAAATCACTCGAATTCCGAAGACCTCGAATAATAAAATTAGATCCCTGTTCCTTACAAAATCGTACGGTTAATCCCTGATACGAATCAACTCGAATTTGATCATTATCCGCAAATACATCATTGAGCCATTGCTTCCGCTGTTCTAAATCGAACAAATATTTCTTCTGAGAGTTTTCCCCAATAGCAACAATCACTTCATCAAATAAACTCGAAGCACGACGAATCAAATCTTCATGCCCTAACGTGATGGGATCAAACGAACCTGGAAAGACAGCAATGCTCATTTTTCGAATTTTGTGCAAAGATAGTTATTATTTTAGCTTCATACCGCACACCAGCAGCGGAACAATTGTCATCTATATTTTGTAATTGAAAATGACCATAAGTATTAAAAAAGGGTTAAAAAAAATCGAACTTGGAACAAAACAGCGAGATAATATCGTTCCTACAATGATGAATGAAGCATTTTTTATATTTTGCGGCGTTTTTGAAATTCTAGCATTTTCACTAGTCTTATTTAACAATTAACAAATAAAATTACACAGTACGATGAGTAAGCAAATTTCTCTTAGCAATTATATCACTAAGTCATTTTTCCTTTCTTTAGCCTTATTATGTACCGTTTTTATCAGTCATGCACAGGAAGCAAAATCTGCGGCAAAACTGTATAACGAAGGATTGGCTTTTTTGAAGGCGAAAGATTATGAAGCTGGACTTCCTGCCATGGAAAAAGCATTAGAAGTAGCAACAGCAGAAGAAAACGAAAAAGTAATCACCCTAGCTAAAAAGAATGGAGCGATTGCTGCCTATAACGTGGCAAAAGCAAAAGTTAAAGCAAAAGACTACGAAGGTGCTTTAGCCCTTTACAATAAAGGGATCGAAATGAATCCGAATTACAGTTCAAACTACAGCGGTTTGGCAAATGTTTTGAACAAGCAAGATAAAAAAGTAGAAGCAGTAGATGCCTATTTGAAGGCAGCAGAAATAGCGAAGAAGGCAGATAAAACTTCTAAAGAAGAAAAGGCATATAAGAAAGCAAACGTAATTGTGAGTAAATTGTATGTGGCTAAAGAATATGACCAAGCGATTGAGTTAGGACAGAAAGTATTGGCAGTTAAGAAACTATCATCATTGAATTATTACGTATCTCGTTCATTATTGGAAAAAGGAGATGCAGAAGGGGCATTGACACAAGCAAACGAAGCGATTGCGAATGTGCCAGAAGGAAATATGGTAGAAGATAAATTCTACGTAGCACAAGCAATGGCATATGCAGCTTTAGGTAAGAATGCAGAGGCAATCAAGTCTTATGAGATGGTCAAAGAAGGTCAGTATTTAGAGCAAGCACAATACCAAATCAAGAAATTAAAAGGATAATAATATAGGCCTTTTACAATAAAATATAAACGTCTTCATCACTGATGAAGGCGTTTTTTTTATGGATATTCAGGAATAAACTTCTATCAAATTGAAAAATTATAAGCTATTGATTATTAATCACCTATCAAATGTTGAAAGAACTTACTCCTGAAAGAATTTTCGTAAATCACTCTGTTTATTGGGGGGGCAAGTTAAACACGAGTTTGTGTCAGGTCTCCTTTTTGTTTAAGATAACCGCTCTACTTCAGAATTAGCCATTTATGTAGTAAAAAAACATTCGGGCGACTTTCTTATTTCGCTAAGGCGCGAAAATAAGAAACCCGGCTATCCGGCACTCTCTGCGCTTCGCTTGTTCAAACAACACCTCCTATCCGTGTCGCATCCCCATCCGACTCGTAATCAAGTATCCAAATGGACATTCCGATTTTATTTCGCTCTGCCCTGCTCTATCAATACAGAAAAATGATTAACTTAATAGGACAATCCTATTTGTACACCAACAAAATCAAAATAACTATGAAAACCCGCTCACTTATTCTATTGTTATTCATCTATCTCCCTATTCCCTTAATAGCCTGTTCTTTCATCCCAGAAACATTCTGTAAGACCATGGCCATGTTTGAGGAGGATCATATCATTTCCGGAAAAATTATATCCATTGATGAAGATGGATTAAATCTGGAAGTCATCGATGTCCTTCGAGGTGAAGAATCGAAAGAAATTATCCGAATTTGGGATGGTACTGATTTTGACTGTAATGGAAATTGGCCCATGGATTGCAGTTCCATTGGAGAAGTCGGTGAAAGCGTTTTGATCATATTGCCAAAAATCACAGAAATCGAAAATCCTTGGGATGTAATCGGAGATTATCGAAGACCAAATCCATATAGCTTTATGTCCCAACTAGATATCATTGGAGATGATGTGGAAGGCTTGATAGCTGGAAATGCCATTGCTCCACCAGAATTCAATGTACTCAGTTTCGATTACGAAGATCTGGCCGAAATCATTCTTTCGGGAGGAGATTGTATGGACATTCTTTCGACTACTGATCCGTTTGATCACGGTGATCCATTGCGATACAACAATCCTGTGCTAGACGAACTATACTTAGAAGTTTCAACGACGAATCTGCATCAAATAGTGGTCTATTCTATTCAAGGAACAATCCTCAAAACGATTCCAGCCGATCATCAGAAAGAAATACAAATTCCATTTCAAGATTTACCTTCTGGACAATATCTAGTAGAAGTGACGCGAAACAACCAGAGGCCCGAGTATATAAAAATTGTGCACTATTAGTTTGTATAAACTCCACCTATCTAATTGAATTAATAGACAGCTGCCACTGATTACATGTGTAACTATTCCTTGATTGCTTCAGAATTCAACACTTTAAAATCTTTGACCTCATAGGTAGAACCATCCGAGACCACAGGATCGAATTCGCTGCGATAAACTCGGGTATACTGCACTTGATAAACATGTCCCGCTGCATAATCAGAAATACTTCCTACCATAATATCCATAGACAATTCCCAATCGCCTTGTACATCCACTGTACTGCCGTATTGAATCTGATAATAAGGCTCTTTACAATCCGGCGGCGCATGTAGATACCGACAAGAACTCTCAACGATTTCAGGACCTATCCAAGCAAAGATATACTCCTTTTTCCGGTAATACGGATCTTTTTCTTTCTTCAATACTTCTATCACTCTATACTTACTGGCATCGGTCCCATCTTCCAAAACACCTAAACTATGATAGGCTTTTATTAAATATATGAAACCAGCTTTTAAATGACCCTGATCGATATCTCCGCAAAACAATTTCCATTCTTGATTCATTCCGATCTCTTCTTGATTTTCAGAATATACAGCCAGATGTCCACAGTCATATTCCGCAACGCCCTCCGAGTTGGATACAGTATGAAGCGTTGTCCCCGGACGATACCAAAAAGTAGATTCGGGCGTAGTAGACACCGTAGTTTTTACGGATTTACAAGAAGATAAAGACCATAGTGTGAGTAGTACAAAAAAGGATATTAATGTTGATTTCATTGACTAAGGGGCTTGAAAATTAAATAAACAGATAATTCATTACGGGGAAAGCAAACACTGTTCATAGCGAATATACCTCACAAAACACATAATTCAAAATCAAAGGATAAAATCGTATATAGAATGTACATTTAGTCAATCAAAACAAAAAATAGCAGTGACTGAAAACACGTAATTTGTAAGTCCTCGATCAGCAAGTCCAAGAAAATATCTTCTTGAAAACCAAAGCACTGTCAAACATTTTGTATTATTATAGTAGGAATCTATTCAATACTACCAAATAACTCCTTATGAAAGAATACAAAGTCGAATCCTTAATCTACTATTCGAAAATCACGACCGATAGTAAACACATTGCAAAATCCTCACAAAAGGAAATCCAAGAAAAACTGGATGAATATGCTAAAAATGGTTATCGATTAGTTTCTACCGATGCCACCAATTTTGGAATGGCCGTATACATCTATTTATATTTTGAAAAATAAGCCGGATAAACCAACTATGAATAATTGGCTAAATTTTGGGATTGTGTTTTCATCAATATTCATTGCCGTTATTTCAGCGTTTGCATTGAATAACTGGAATAAAAACCGACGAGACGGTAGAGCTACACAAAAAATCCTCATAGAAATCAAAAGATAATCCCCTGAGAATCACTCAGAATGATTAGCTTATCTCGAGTCTTTTTTGAAGAGTAAAAGCAGAGAACAATGTAAAATGTTAGGAATAAACGGATATACACCAAATTTTTCAACAAATGCTAAGGAATTCATTGACAAGCATAAAACTGACCTCCGACATCTCATTGGAAAACATATTAATTGCTACTATTTACAATGGGAAACAACTGAAAATTCTTGGAATGAAGATGGCGTCATAATTCTGGAGATAGACCATGTTCGATATGAATTTACGGCATTCAATCTGGATGAATTC